>MAXT01000044.1 GCA_001751225.1 Desulfuromonadales bacterium C00003107
CGCAAAAAGTCCGCCCTACGGCGTTACGGCGTTTTTTCAGGACCTCGACATACTAAATGTATGCCTGGAACCCCTGAAAAAACACCAGGCCTTGTAGGACGAAATCTTTGCTTAGCTATCCTATAAGTTTTTACGAATGCATCAATAGTTGAGCAAATAACAGATTGTGTCTGGTTAAAGGTCGCTTCGAAATGAAGCGACCTTTTTTTGTTGCGGTAAACCGGCTTGAATAAGGCGGGTGATTATTATTCAGGCGACAGGGTGCCTAAGCACAGGTGTTTTGTGCACTCATTTTGAGCATATATTATTCATTAATATCACAAGATGCTGAAATTAAACAGTAAATTGTTTTGGCATGTGCGATGCAAACTTTCCTTTGCAAGATTCAAAATATTGGTCTGCCTCCGTTTACAGTTTCACTGGCCATACAGAGCGCTTGACCGCAGGAGTCAATCGGAGAGCTTAACCGAGCGGTGACTGCCGGAGGCCATAACCCATGAAAGGTAGCAAGATGAAAAAAATCGAATGCATTATCAAACCGTTCAAGCTGGATGAAGTCAAGGAGGTCTTGTCGGACCTTGGCATCAACGGGATGACGGTCAGCGAGGTTCGTGGATTCGGTCGACAAAAAGGCCACGCCGAACTTTATCGTGGAGCCGAGTACCAGATCGACTTTATCCCCAAGATAAAGATTGAATTGGTGATTCCTGCGGCCCGTGTCGCTGAAGTGGTCGAGGCGATCCGCCAGGAGGCAGCCACCGGGACCATCGGTGATGGCAAGATTTTTGTTTATGAGGTCGAGCAGGCGGTGCGCATCCGTACCGGCGAGACAGGCTCCGAAGCTCTCTAATTTGATTCCTGGAACGAAACAAGGAGGAAGAAACGTGAAACGATTCGGAATGTTGGTCATAGCCGGCTTGCTGCTGGCGATCCCCGCTCTCGGCTTGGCCGAAGAGGCAGCGATCAGTGCTGCCGATGTGCAGAATAACCTCAACTTTGTCTGGACCATGATCGCGGCATTCATGGTTTTCATCATGCAGGCCGGTTTCGCCATGGTCGAGTCCGGTTTCACCCGGGCCAAAAACGCCTGTAACATCCTGATGAAAAACATGATGGACTTCTCAGTCGGCGCCATTGGTTTCTGGGCTGTGGGGTTTGGTCTGATGTTTGGCGCTACCAACGGTTTCTTTGGCACCACCGATTTCTTCTTCAGTGGCGCCACCGGTGATGGCGAAGCCTGGAACTACGCTTTCTGGATGTTCCAGACCGTGTTTGCCGCCACCGCTGCGACGATTATCTCCGGTGCTGTAGCTGAGCGTACCAAATTCAGTGCTTATCTGGTCTATTCGGTTTTTGTTTCGGCGATTATCTATCCCATCTCCGGTTCCTGGGCCTGGGGTAGCCTGTTTAACGGCAGTGGCTGGTTGGAAGCTCTCGGTTTCATCGATTTCGCCGGTTCCACCGTTGTTCACTCCGTCGGTGGTTGGTTGGCTCTGGCTGGTGCCATCGTCGTCGGTCCCCGTCTGGGCAAGTACGACAAAAATGGTAAGGTCAAGCCGATTCCCGGTCACAGCATTCCCCTTGCCGGTTTGGGTGTCTTCCTGCTGTGGTTCGGCTGGTATGGTTTCAACCCCGGTTCCACCACCACTGGTGACAGCTCCATTGCTATTATTGCTGTAACCACCACCCTGGCCGCTGCTGCCGGTGCTATTACCGCCATGCTCGCCACCTGGATCAAGTACGGCAAGAGCGATATCGGTATGACCCTCAACGGCGCTTTGGCTGGCCTGGTCGGCATCACTGCCGGTTGCGCCAACGTCACCCCTGTTTCCTCGGTCATCATAGGCGGCATCGCCGGCGTCCTGGTTCTCTACTCGGTTCTGTTCTTTGACAAAATCAAGGTCGACGATCCGGTCGGCGCTGTCTCCGTACATGGTGTCTGCGGTGCCTGGGGTACCCTGGCCGCCGGTCTCTTCGATACCGCTGGTTTCTCCATGAAGGTGGTTGGTGTACAGCTGATCGGCATCGGCGCCTGCTTTGCCTGGGCCTTTATCACCGGTCTGATCCTGTTCAAACTGATCGACATGGTGATGGGCATGCGCGTGACCAAGGAAGAGGAAATGGCCGGCCTGGACTTCTGTGAGCACGGTGCTACCGCTTATCCAGACTTCCAGACCCATCACTTGGGATCCGTATTTACCCCAGGTGAAGAATAATTCAACTATTTAAATAATGCGGCCTGGCCGGGGATGGTCTCTTTAAGGGCCGCATATATTGCAATCCGGAGGAATCACAAAATGAAAAAGTGGAGTATTTTGTTGGCAGCTCTGATCGTTCTCGGGGCAGGAATGGTCACCACTAGCTTTGCCGCCATCACCGTGGAAGGCGACGTCTATGCCGGTGTGTTCGACAAGTACCTGTGGCGCGGTTTTGATCTCAGCGACGGCCGGCCGGTTGTGCAGGCAGGCGCCGATCTGACCTCCGGCAACTTTACCCTGAGCTACTGGACTAACTGGCAGCTGAAGAGCTCTAATGATATTCCTTCTGGCGAAGCCAACGAAACCGATATCATTATCGATTATTCCCGCGACCTGGGTGACATGGTTTCCATTTCTGTCGGTAACATCTGGTATGCCCTGGACGGCCTGGAAGACACCAATGAGTTGTACCTTTCTGCCACCGTCAACACCCTGCTTGCGCCGACCTTCAGCGTGTACTATGATTGGGATGCCTGCGAAGAAGACGGTTTGCTCTTTGCTGCCGACATCAGCCATTCCTTCGACCTGTCCGAAGAATTGTCCCTGAGCCTTGGCGTACTTGTGACCTACAACGATCACAGTGATTACGCTGTTGGTGACTATGCCGGCTTCCACAACTATGAACTCAGCGTCGGCCTTGACTACGTTCTTACCGATCAGCTTTCCGTAAGTCCTTCCTTTGTCTACTCATCCGGCATCAGCAGTGCCGCCAAGGACGCCATCGACAGCGAAATGCTGGCTGGGGTTAACTTGACGTTCACCTTCTAAGCCAGTAACGTAGAACTTTATGTTTGTCGACAAAGCCGCCGTCATCCACTAGAATTGGATGGCGGCGGCTTTCTTTGTTTGATGTCAGGTTTCTAGCCGGCGAGTTCAGGTCGCTGCTTCCTATTTCTCCCTATGTTCTCTTTTTGATCCGGAGTTAGCCATGCTCGATTTCCCTCGCGGTTTTTATTCGTTACTTCGTGGTGGCCGTCTTTTTATACGTTACCCGCGGTTGTTGAAGCTGGTGCTGATTCCGCTGCTGATCAACGTGGTTACATTCTCTCTAGCCATCTATTTCGGTATGCAACTTTTTCACGACTTTGTTGTAAATCTGCTGCCCCAGGGGGATGCCTGGTACTGGCTGGTGATTTATTATTCTCTTTGGGTGATGGCCGGCCTGTTGACCCTGGTGCTGGTTTTTTTCTGTTTTACTGTGGTCGGCAATCTGGTCGCTTCGCCTTTCAATGAATTGCTCTCGGAGCGGATCGAAAATTTATTGCTGCCCGAGGGCGAGGCGGAACCTTTTTCCCTGAGGGCCTTTGGGCACGATATGCTGCGGGTCTGGCTGGTTGAGTTGAAAAAAATGAGCCTGTTTGTTGTTGCCATGCTGGTGCTGTTGTTGCTCAATTTACTGCCGGTGGTCGGTAGTCTGCTCTATGGGGTGTTATCGATTTTGTTGATCCTGTTTTTTCTAGGTCTGGAGTACTTCGCCTTTGTTCACGAGCGAAAAAAACGAGATTTTCGTTATCAGCGTCAGTACCTTATGCAACGTAAGCAGTTGGTGTTGGGGTTTGCCTCTGGAGTGTTATTGATGCTGGCCATCCCTTTTTTACAATTGATTTGTATCCCGGTCGCGGTAGCCGGCGCCACTTTGTTATGGTGTGAGGAAAAGGTCGGTTATCCCCTCATCCCCTGACTATTTTAGATAGGTATAAAGCCCCTTTGACGATTGTGCCTGAGGAGTTTTTTAACCAGGGCGCGAGCTGCTTAGGGAAGGTCTTGTGATATAATGCTTTTACGGTGATACCATGTTGTCAGTACGTGATCGGTCCGCTGAGACCGGTTAGGGCAGGGTGCCTTTTCCGGGGCGGGCTTCAGCAGTCATGAGGAGGTTGTATGGCCAAGCTGAACAATCGGGAAATCGAACGTACCAGGCTGGAAACGGAACTGAAAAAGGGATTGCAGAGGGCCGACGAAGACCTCAATATCATGGAGCGCCACGCAGAGGATTTGGCGATGGTGGAATCCGGCATCCAGTCATCTATGCGTAAGTGGGATCGTGAATATAAGGATGCCCACTTTCACAGTGTACCGCGGGGGACGAAACATCAACCGTAGGCTTTTTAAAAACTAGATAAACAAAGAGCCCCGCGTTTAGCGGGGCTCTTTGTTTATCTAAGAAGTAACAGCTGAAATGTACGCGAAGCGCCTGCTACGACTCCTGATCTTCGACAGGCTCTTCTTCTGGCGATTCTTCAGCCTTCAGATTCTCTATTTCCTGTTCCAGCGCGGCTGCTTCCGCTTTCAAATTGTCCAGGGTGTTAAATAGCTCCTGCACTTCATTTTTAGCTAGAATGTCGGGGGCGCCGCTTTCACGAATGTCGTCAACTAGTTTACCCAAATCACCATGGCAGGTAGCGACTTTCTTATGTAACGAAGCAAGATCAATTTTCTTCTGCACAATGCGCTTATATTTGTTGGCTTGAAATCCGGCGGCGTGCAGGGTCTTTCGGGTGGAGTCCCATAGCTTTTCACTGGTTGTTTTAATTTTTTCGTTGGTGGTTTCTTTTTCTTCCATAGTATCCTCCAGAAAGATTAATTATAAAAACCTGTTAAAATATTAACATATTTGTGGTACTCGTCAAGACACATCTGTTGGCCTTTACGCTGGTAGATGCATTCGGGAAAAGGCAAAAGTATATTTACGTGTCAGCATGTGGCTGGGAAGGGGAAGGCAAATGCTCGAAGCGGGAAAAACAAAATTTCAGATCGATTTACGCCGTTATCTTCGTGAAGACGGTGTTGGTTATAAATTGACTCATCTTATCTGCGAAATTGCTGAAGCGTCAAAGTATATTGTTAATTCAATCCGCACAGGTGATCTGGGGGTTGCCGGTACCTCCAATCTCTATGGGGAGGAACAGCTGGCGTTGGACGTTCTCTCCGACCGCATCATGCGCAAGCGCTTGGCAAAAAGCGGAGTGGTCAGCAATGTCGCATCGGAAGAGACTCGGGATGTAATCGCTCTGGCACCCCATTGCGCAGGCAATTTTTCGGTTGCTTTTGATCCCCTGGACGGTTCTTCTTTGGTCGATGTCAATCTGGCTGTTGGT
This sequence comes from Desulfuromonadales bacterium C00003107, assembly GCA_001751225.1. Lineage (GTDB taxonomy): Bacteria > Desulfobacterota > Desulfuromonadia > Desulfuromonadales > Syntrophotaleaceae > Syntrophotalea_A. Next base: position 5,357 of record MAXT01000044.1, read on the forward strand.
ACCATTGTGTCCATCTATGCTGGCAGTGACCTTATGCAACCGGGGGAAAGACAGGTCGCCGCATTGTACATCCTTTATGGGCCGCGAACCACGCTGGTCTATACCACAGGCAACGGTGCCCACGAATTCGGCATGAACCAGCTTATGGAATATACTCTGCTGCGGCGAAATATCCGCTTGGCACCCAAAGCTTCCATCTATTCCCCCGGTGGGTTGCGTAATCGTTATTCTCCCGGCGTCGAGAATTTTGTTTCTTATCTTGAGGAGAACGGGGCAAAGC
>MAXT01000045.1 GCA_001751225.1 Desulfuromonadales bacterium C00003107
CTGTATAACGGGAGCTGGCTTGGGCACAATACGGACCTCAGTCAACCAACCGCCATTGTTGACGAGGTAACGGAGCTGCTGGGTGTAACCTGTACCGTCTTTCAACGGATGAACGAAGAGGGTGATATGTTGCGGGTCGCCACAACCGTGCCCGACCTAAACGGCAACAGAGCTATCGGAACCTATATCCCACGGTTTAATCCTGACGGGTCCTCCAATCAGGTAGTTCAAACCTTGCTCAATGGAAATAATTTTACCGGCCGCGCCTACGTTGTAAATGACTGGTATCTGACCGGTTATCAACCGCTTTTGGATGCTTCCGGTAGCAAAGTGATCGGTGCCCTCTACGTCGGTCAGAAGCAAGAGAACGTCACCAGCTTGCGCCGCGGCATCATGGATATCGTTATCGGCAAGAGCGGTTATGTCGCAGTTATTGGGGGTAAGGGAGAACAGCGGGGCAAATACATTATTTCGGATAATGGCCAACGGGACGGCGAAAACCTTTTGCATACCGATAGTGTATCGCAACGCAAGCAGCTAAAAACCTTTCTCGATTTAGCTGAATCCCTTGAAAAAACCAAACGCTCAGAAGCCATCCCGGTGGCTATGCATCGTTATGAGTGGAAAAATCCTGCTGATAGCGAAAGTCGTAATAAAATAGCAGCCGTTGGATATTTTGAACCTTGGGATTGGATTATTGCGGCGACAGCTTACGAGGAAGACTTTTATCCTGTACGACTACGTATGGCGAGCGCCCTGTCAAACATGATCAGCTGGGTGGCGGGTGTGGCATCGGTCATCATTGCTTTATCACTGTTGATCGGTTATTACGTGGCACGGGGTATCGTGCGGCCACTGGAAAAGGCGATGGAGGTGTTCGAGAAAATTGGTCAGGGGCGCCTTGATCTGCAACTCAACGTGGCGGATCAGGATGAAATTGGCCAGCTTTCTCGCAGCTTTAATAATATGGTGGTCAATATTCAGGATGTGACCGCTTCCCGCGATGAGTTGAACCAGGAAATTGTAGAACGCATTCGGGTCGAAAATGAGCTGCGCGAAACGTCGGCTCGGCGGGAAGATCTTGAACGGATTGTCAACAATAGCCCCGCTGTTGCCTTTTTGTGGGGCGCCGAAAATGGTTGGCCTGTGGAGTATGTTTCACCGAATATTTCTCAATTCGGGTTCGATTCAGAGGATTTTTGCAGGGGGAGATTACTGTTTTCCTCGGTTGTGCATGAAGAAGACCTGAAGCGAGTGCAGGAGGCAGTGGCCAATCACTGTATTTCACCTAAGGGTGGGGCCTTAGCGATTGAATATCGAATTCTCAACCGGCGAGGTGAAGAGTTCTGGATAGTGAATCGTCTTTGGCTTCGTAGAAATGATGCCGGTGACGTTACCCATTATCAAGGTGTGGTTCTCGATATAACAGACCGTAAAAAAGCCGAGGCGGACATTGAGAGGCTGGCTTATTACGATATTTTGACCGGTTTGCCCAATCGTTCCCTGTTCATGAACCGTTTGCAGCAGGCCTTGGCACAGGCCCGGCGCGATGAACGGCTGGCTGCTTTACTGTTTCTTGATCTCGACCGTTTCAAGGAAGTTAATGACCAGTACGGCCACACCGTTGGCGATAAACTGCTCCATGCCGTTGGCTTGCGGCTCGCCTCCTGTATTCGGCAGAACGATACTCTGGCCCGCTTTGGCGGCGACGAATTTATCATGCTGATTTCGAGCGTGAAGAAGGCCGAGGATTTGCGATGGGTGGCCGATAAAATTCTGTCGACCATGGCAGAACCGTTCTGTATCGATCAGCACCGCTTAGATATTTCCACCAGTATCGGCATCGCTCTCTATCCGCAGGATGGCGAGGATACGGATCTGTTGCTCAAAAGAGCCGATTTGGCCATGTATGTGGCTAAAGATATGGGCCGTAACGGCTACTGCTTTTATAATCCCAAAATGGAACGTAACAGCCGGCCGGGATATGTCCAAAAGATGGTTACCGGAGATGGTTATCTGCCGCCATACGATGAAACGGCATGAGGTGCTTCAGTTATTATCCTTGTACTTGTTGTTGACCCGATAGACGAAAGACAGAACTTCCGCTACCGCCTGATACAGCTCAGCGGGGATTTCCATTCCCAGCGGGATGCCGGCCAGCAGTTCCACCAGGTCAGGGTCGGCAACCACTTCAACCCCAGCTTCGCTGGCCGTGCTGAGGATCTTTTCGGCCATGGCTCCTTGGCCGCTGGCGACGACCAATGGGGCTCCCTGCTCCTTTTGGTAGGACAGGGCGACAGCCTTCAGCAGCTTCTTCTTCACCATCAGCTATACCCTCGCATCCAGCAGTTCATCCCCATCCCCTAAAATTCGTCGGATAAGGTCGGTTTTCAAGGTCCCCTGATCACTGCCGTAGGTGGCTCCGCATAGGGGCAGGGCAGTCAGCATGGATTCCAATTCTGGTTCCTGCTCAGCCAAAAAACTCGTTTTATCCCCATTGTCGCAGGTAAAACGCACAAACAGCCCCTCGTTTTCTTGCAAGAGATCGATGCGTAGGTCGCCCATTCCCTGTAAAGACAGGTACAGAGAGACCTTTTTGGCCGGCTGCGGCTCCTGGTCACTGGCGGCATCCCTTTGCGCCACCAGATAGCCGTTGTCGAGAAAGGGCAGCGGCAAGGGCAACAGGCTGGCTCCCTGACGGGCCAGGCGTAGATTGCACAGCTGAAATAGCTCCAGTTTCTGCAACAAGTGTTTGGTTTGTTCGGCCGTTTCAGGTTTGTTGTCAGTGTCGGAGCGGTCGGTTGATAACAACAGGCTCTTAAGATTGGCTGGCTCGACGGAGGAAGACCCACGGGCCAGGTCGGCTTCCAGAGTCAGACCGAGATGCCGGGCCAGCGATTGCAGCTCTTTGCCCGTCAGGGTTTCGGGAGATGCGGCGCGAAAGGGCGCAAAAAAATCGAGCAGCTTGGTCAGGGTTTTTTCCGGCAGAAGCTTTTTAGCCCCCTGTTTTTTGGTCAACTGCTGCAAGGCGCTGGCGAGTTCGCATTTACCTTCGAGTAGATGCACGGCGTGGGTCAGGCGCTCTAGCAGGTTATCCTGCATTACTCGTAATAAGAGCTGAGGCTTGTTTTCGACCACCAGCAGCCGCAACTTCTGTCCGGTTTGCAAAGGGGTCTGGGTCTGAGCGCGCAGATGCTGTCGGTCAAGATCGAGCAATACCTCGCTATGGCCGCCTTCGGCTACGGTGGCATTAACCAGTTGTCCGGCCTGCAGGCCGTATTGACGCCCTTCGGTCGGTGTCGCCGCCTGGGCCGGTGTCAGCACCGGACGAACGGTTAGCATTGGATTGATAATACTCATGGCTCTTTCTTCGACCATTGGAGGTTAAATCTTTAACCAAATTGCCGAAAAGTCCGTTGCTGAACTTTACTATGTTTGGCCGATAACCTGTTGGGGATTTTCTGATTAAAGTTGTAAAAATTAACCTAAAAGTGTGCAAGAAGATCTAAAGCAATCGTCATCAAAGGTCGATAAGTGGTCATAGCGCAATACTTCATGAGGAGGGAGCTTGATGCTTGTTATGCCCAGTACAGTATTGATTATCGGTGACTCTGCTGAAGCTCGCAAAGTGATTTCCGGCATTATTGAATCAACCAATATTTTTCAGAAAAAACTATACTGTGCTGATGGACGCCGTGCCTTGCATTGGCTGCGAGATCATGCGATTGATATGGTCTGCTGCAATCTTCATGAACAAAATCGCGATGCTTTGGATGTCCTGGTCCATGAAATGCAAGGGGAGACGGAATGGGTCGACCTGCCGGTAGTCTTTTTTGCGCAGCCCGAAGACCGTGATCTGCTCATCGAAGGGTTGGAAACTGGCGCCAGTGAAGGTTTGCTTATCGATGCCGACAGTGCGGAAATTGCCGCCAAGATTCGCTGGCATCTGAAAAATCGCGAGCGCATCCAGGCGCTGCATCAGGCTCAGAACCGGTTGGCTCGTATGGCTATCTGCGATGGTTTAACCGGTCTCTTCAACCGAGCCTACTTCGATGCGACCATTGAGCAGGAAACAGCCCGTAGTCTGCGTTCTAAAAAGCCCCTGTCCTTGCTGTTCATCGATCTTGATTTTTTCAAGAAAATCAATGATACCTACGGCCATCAGGCCGGTGATCGAGTGCTGGAAAAAGTCGCTCTGGTGCTACAGGAGCAAAGCCGCAATTCCGATACCGTCTGTCGCTATGGCGGCGAGGAATTTGCCATTATCCTTCCCGAAACCCCCCGTTCCCATGCGCAGATGGTAGCCGAGCGCATTCGGCGCAAAGTCAGTACCCTCGATTGCGGTTTTCCCGTTACCACCAGCATCGGCATCAATTGTGCCGAAAAGCCGGAAGGTCTGGTTCCGCAAGCACTGATTGCCGGAGCCGACCAGGCCCTGTATGCCGCCAAGCGTAATGGCCG
>MAXT01000046.1 GCA_001751225.1 Desulfuromonadales bacterium C00003107
AAGTATCATGAGCATTTTAGACAAGTGTTTAAAGCGTTGAATGTGGACTTTGACTATTACGGACAGACCGATTCGGAAAGCAACCATAGAAGGACGGAAGCGATAGTGAAGAAGTTGATAGAGGAGGATTATGTCTATAAGAGGGTTACAAAACAGGCATTTTGCGATACCTGTGGGCGGTTCCTACCGGATAGATACGTGGAAGGTAAATGTCCTCATTGCGGCGACATTGCACGGGGCGATGAATGTGACCAGGGCTGTGGAAAGCATCTTGAACCTGGAGAGATAATAGAGCCAAAATGTAAGATTTGTGGAAACGCCGCGGTCTTCAAGGACCAGGAGCAGTTCTTCTTCAAACTTTCCACATTCGCCGATTTCCTGTCCTCATATCTGGATAATTTGGGCGGTACGCTGAATGCACGGAACTATGCGCGGGAATGGGTAAAGAAGGAACTACGGGATTGGTGCATAACGAGGAACTTAGAATGGGGCGTTAAATTCCCGGGCAGGGATGACCTGGTTGTTTACGTCTGGGTTGATGCACCTATCGGGTATATCTCTTTTACTGAAGAGTTACTAAAGGGAATGGAGGGCGCGGATAAGGACTGGCGGAAATATTGGAAGGATGATAAAGCAGTTATTGTGCATTTCATTGGCACTGACATTATTTATCATCACTGCATATTCTGGCCCGCGATGCTAAAAGGAGCGGAGTATTCGCTGCCTGATGCCGTCGTTGCTTCTGGTATGGTAAAGATAAATGGGGGGACTTTTTCAAAGACCAGAGGGAACGTGATCTGGACAAAAGAGTTTTTGGAACGTTTCCATCCCGATACGTTAAGGTATTATCTGGTCTCGCAATCGAGCCACACGAAGGAGCTAAATTTTTCTTGGGACTCTTTTTACTTGCGTGTGAACAATGAGTTAGTGGGTGTTCTCGGAAACCTTGTTCATCGTGTTCTTACATTCGCCCATAAAAATTTCGCCGAGGTTCCTGAAGGAAATATAGAAGAAGAGGTATTTGCTGCGATAGGGAAGAGGCGGGATGACGCGATAAGCGCGGTGGAAGAGTACGAATTCAAGAAGCTTGTTGATGCTGTGATGTCACTTGCAGACTTTGGAAACAGGTATTTTCAGCGTGCGGAGCCTTGGCATTTGATAAAGAAGGGCGAAAAGGGCAGAGAGAGGTGTGGAATAGTAATAAAAAATGCGTTACAAATACTAAAAGCGGTGTGTATATTGCTGGAGCCTGTGATGCCGGAAAAGATGGCGGAGGTGTGGCGTCAACTTGGCATGGAAAGCGATGTGCATTCCGCAAAGCTTGATGAGTTAATGGTGCCGATAGAGAGCGGGCAAGCGCTGGGTAAACCGAAGATGTTGTTCAAGAGGATAGAGACATAGACGCATTTTGCAATTCTCTTTTATCTTGACCTCTTCACCGTTATCGGGATAACACCTTTCTCAAATTCCTGTATCGCTATCTCTATGGAGTCCATTTCGTCTGTCTCTATGAGCACTGGCGCACCTGCAGCTATTTGCAGTGCTCTTGCACCTATAATACGTGCTTCTTCGTATTTCGTATATTTTACCCTCTCTTCTTCCAAACAAACCGCCCCTTAGCCCTTTTTTATCACGATGGGGTTGCTGAGATTTGAACTCAGGTCGCGGCGTCCCGAACGCCGAAGGATAGTCCAAGCTACCCTACAACCCCTTTTCTCTTCTCTATCACCCATACGGTGCCATCTCATCTATTAACTCTTCATGCGATAAAAGCATCCGCCGGCAGCAATATCTCAGTACCCCCAAGTCATCCATTACCTTACCCGGGTCTTCGTGCTTTATCCGTTCCTTATACTCATCCCACACTTCCGATATTACTCTTCCGCATGTAAAACACCTAACTGGAATCATGGTTCAGTTTACCGGTACGATTTTTGTCTGTGCGCCCTTGCACCTTTTGCACCAAATTTCTTTGGCTCCTTCTGTCTCACATCACTGACCAATAAGCTTCTATCGTAGTCGAGATAGACATCCTTTAGATTTTCATTCTTTGTCCAGTCTACTAACCCACGCGCGATAGCAGTCCGAGCTGCCTCTGCCCGACCCATAAAACCGCCGCCTTTCACTTGTACATCCACCTCGATGCCTTCAATATCACCAGCAACATCTGGCAGTCCCGAAGCAATGAACAGCGGCTCAGAAATCTTTGTTCTTACCACTTCAGGTTCCAGTAGCTCCAAAGGCTTCTTATTTATTCTCACATTACCCTTACCTTCTTTTACTGTTACTCGCGCAATTGCCATCTTCCGTTTCCCTACCTGGTTCACTATCCGCTTTATCTTTACTTTGGTACCCATCCTAACTTCTCACTCACCTCCCCTAAAGTTACATATTTCGCAACTGATAACCTCTCTGCATCTGCACTTTCTACGCGCGTACTTTCTCCCCCCGCGTACTCATCCGGTATGCCAAGATAAACGTGCAATCGTGAAAAAGCATCTCTACCTCTTTCCCTCTTATACGGTAACATCCCTCTTATAGTCCTCTTCAGTATTCTATCGGGCATTTTCGGGAAGTAAGGTCCTTGCTCTCTTGAACCCTGATCCTTTCTCCTTTTGTACTCCTTAAATATCGCCACTTTGGAACCACTTATTAACACACGTTCCGCATTAACGATTGTTATTCTCTTCTCTTTCTCTCTTAGCAACTTATTAGCCACTTCACTCGCTAATCTGCCCAAGATGTGCCCTGCCCCATCTATTATCTCCATCTCTTCACTCATCGCTTCTTTGATAAACCTTTTTTAAATGTTTTATTTCTAAAATGTTCAGACGATTATCTTCACACCAGACCCTTTTGGGTTAGCCTTCACCAACTCCTCGATGCTTATGCACTTTCCTGCTCCTCCTTCGGCCTCACTGATTTTTTCGTGCGCCTTTTTGCTGAAGCCCAATGCGGCAACAGTGACCTGCTTATCTATAGCACCAGCGCTTAGCACTTTCCCTGGTACCACTATCATATCATTCGCATTTGAATACCTATTTATCTTACTCAGGTTTACCTCGGCATAATGCCTTTGTGGCTTCTCTAACCGCTTCGCTATGTCTCTCCAAATAGGAGCCTCTTTCTCTCTTGCAATTCTCTTTAACTCCTCTACTAACCCAACAATCCTCGGGTTCGTCTTTTTATTTCTTTGCATCTCTTCGCCTTTGAATTTTTAAAGCTTTGCTTTATAAAATGTTTATACAAATGTATAGGTGAAAGTAAAAGATTAAAGAAGGCAAAATAAATAAAAGCTATAAGGTTTATTCCCAAGACAAATGATAGAGGATTATTCGTGGATTCCGGCAGAGATAAATACTTTCTTCAAGGATGAATACGGAAAAACGCTATTGATAAAGGGGGCACCGGGGTCGGGAAAAACAGTATTTGCTCTTACTTTGTTAAGCACACTGGAGGGAAATGGCACTTATCTCGCCACAAGAGTTGACTCCGATACGCTATACATGCAGCATCCCTGGATAAAGGAAGCGATATCTCCTGATAACATCATAGATGCTACACAGTCAGGAGGTGGACACGCGTCGGCATCGCAGGGTGTCACCATAAAGCCACTTAAATATACTAATGTTCCTGAATTCCTAAAAGCCGTTTATGTACGGACAGAAAAGATGGAAAATCCGGTTGTTATCATTGATTCCTGGGAGGCAATCGCTTTTTACTCCGGATATTATGAGCAACGGGATAAAGAGGAATTAGAACATAATTTGTGTGATGTCGCCAGGAGAACAAAGACGAAGATTATTCTACTCGTTGAATATACAGGGCAAACAGCTCTTGACTATCTCGTTGACGGTGTAGTTGTAATAGAAAGCGACTTGTATGAGGAGCGTCGCGTGAGAAGGATGTTCATGCAAAAACTACGCGGCTGCCAGATAACAAATCCCGTTCGCCTCTTCTCGCTTAATAATGGCATTTTTAAATGCTTTGTCGAGTTTAGAGGTGTAGGGATGGCGATAGAAAATCCAGCCATTCGTGACCCAATTCCAGACCTCAGCGATATGAGAATTTCAACAGGGATAAAAGACCTTGACCAGGTTATAAGCGGCTATGGTAGTTTTAATCTTTTTGAAGGCGACTATATTACATATGATATTCTAACATGTGCTCTTTCGATAAATGCACTCAACCTCGGTAGGGACCTCATTTTTGCCTCGACTATGCATACAGAAGACATAAACAAGATTTCTGCCTTTGTGAAGCCGGAATATCGGACTAATATAGAGATGGTGGAGGAAATAAAGGATCTCGGGGATAGGGTAAAGGGTGAAACGAGTATCGTCTTTCTCAACTTAGAAGAGATAGAGGATGCCGATGCAGCGGTTAGAGAAGTAATGTCTTTAATCCGTGGACAGGGCTGTAAGATAATGTGCTTTGGTGGAAGAAGGGGCAATGAAGAGCTGGATTCTTTTGCTTCCGCACATATAAAAACAAAATTTGTCTCCGGCGTACCCTGCATCTATGGAGAGCGTCCAAGAACGGAGATCTATGCCATGGAGCTGGATACTTCGGATAACAATCCGCAAATAAAACTTACGCCTATTGTATGATTGGAATAGATATATTCAGCGTGACATTTTGTGCGCTCATTCTAATTTACGCATGCTACTCAGACATTAAAAAAAGAAGTGTAACAAACCGGCTTTGGCTGCTCATGATCGCCGTGGGGATCCCTATTGCCTTCTACAATGTTCTTATTCAGGGCATGCCCTTTCTCATCCGTTTTACTTACTCCGTCCTTTTCACTTTTGTTTTGGCTTATCTATTCTTCAGACTCCGCCTTTTCGGTGGTGCGGATGCGAAATGTCTTATAGCCCTTTCCGTGCTAATACCCGTGAACCCTTGTTTCACTTTCTGTTCCTATCAATTCCCCATCAATTTCAGTTCTTTCATGATGAACGACCCTTTCCCTTTTGCAATCACCACGCTTTTAAATGCTGCGCTTTTCTCTTTGTGTGCACCACTCGGGCTGTTTGTTTATAATCTTCTGACTTTACGTCGTGATGAGCTGAAGGGGAATTTCGGTTTGGCATTCATCGGTTATAAATTACGTATCGAAGCGCTTTCCGATATGGTGAACAAGCATACAAGATTAGTGCATTCGTATGAAGAGGATGAAGGTGACGTAAAGCGGATTTTTATCTTTGGTGGTAGAGAGATAGATGCAGAAGTGGTGGAGACGCTAAAGGATTATCGTGCGCAGGGCAAGAT
>MAXT01000047.1 GCA_001751225.1 Desulfuromonadales bacterium C00003107
CCTTGCCGTAGCCCCAAGGCAGGGATTCGACCTTGACGCCATGCTCAGGGCATTTAACCCGACGCGGCGCATAGCGAAAATAGACCTTGAACGACCAGACCGGTAAATACTCAAACAGCCGCTGCGGCTGCCGGTCATAAACGGCGCGTCGTTTAGCGCACTCAGGGCAAATCGGCCTACTGTTGCGGCGAGAAACGATGTCAATAACCAGGGCTTCTGTACCGCCAACCAGTGTGACGCAGGCGGCACCGTAAACGAACGACTTGAATCGTTCAACTTTGTTCAGTAAAGTCTTGGTCAGCATTGCTTCTCTTTTGTGGTAGGGATTGATTCTCGCAAATCCATCCTAATCCCACAGGGGGGAGTAATGCTCTATTTTTCACCGACCTCTAACCACAGATTCTGCGGAAGAGGCCTTTTTAATTCTACCGTTCGGAGTGAAGATGTCCACCGAGGAGGGCTAGAACGGGGGTGTGGTCTCTGCAGGGTTCGAGATCCTTGAGGTATTTTAGACTTCGCCTGGGACGTTCTGGATAACATGAATTTTTTGCTCTCCACTCATCACACCAGAAAACTTTGCCCAGGCCAGTCATGTCTGCATCAAAAAATCGTTATGCCACAAATTTCCAGTTGCTGGTGCCTTGCTTAACGCCCTTGCTAATCAGCGATTTTACAATGATATTTATGATGACAAGGAAAAGCTAGGGCACTATATTTGAGGCTTCTTTTTCACCTAGCCCACTGTTACCAAAAATTCAACTGACACCAATGTTGATCGCTGTCGTTTAAGCCCAGTGTTTCCTTTATGGTAACGCAGGCAGAGCTTTTTACGCAAATTGTTGTAATCGAACGACAGCCTTAACAACAAAGGAGAAAAAATGAGCGACTTTCCCAAATGTGCTAAGTGTGGTTCTGAATATACCTATGAGGACAGGGATATGTACGTCTGTCCGGAATGTGGTGACGAATGGTCGAAGGATGGCGTTGAAGAAACTGAAGAGGACGTAAGGGTGATTCGTGACGCTCATGGCAATGAGTTAAACGACGGTGATACCGTGACGGTCATCAAGGATCTGAAAGTTAAAGGCTCTTCTGTCGTCGTCAAGGTGGGTACCAAGGTACAAAATATTCGGTTAGTGGACGGTGATCATGACATCGACTGCAAAATTGCCGGTATCGGCGCGATGAAGTTGAAATCGGAGTTTGTGAAAAAGGCTTAGTTGCGTGACCTTGATGGCGTCGTAAAAACATCACGATTCAAGGTTCTTTGATGGACTCTGATTCATCCCAATATGCCAACTAGCCTGTTGAAAGAATATCCATTTTCATCGACTGGCGGGTTGGCGTGGGGTGATGCTGATATGCCAGTTGTGACCGTCGATCCGCAGGCCATAAGCCTCAGGTTCGGTCTCAAGATAAGTATTGAGCTCTTCGCTGGTGGTAAAGTCCCGGTGTCGCACGTAACGAGATATGTGGGGTGCCGGGGTGCCCGGATGGGCTATGGCTTGCTGGATGTTTGGGAAAAGACCGACCCGCAGTTCTTGAGGATCTATGGTGAAGATGGGTAGCCCTGCTGGAAATACCACACGCTTTGACCGTCTTCAGACTGGGGCGGGCCATAATAGCCCTGGTGGCACTCTCTGGTGAGAAGGTCTAGGACGCTGCAGACCTAACCAACCGAACCCTCCAATCAGGCCCAATGTTTACCTCCTTAACGAGGTCATGCCTCATAAAAAGACCTCTGTTGATCTCTCTCTATTTTTCCGGTGCTATAATTTGATCTAATGGTGCTCTATGACCTCTCAGGATCTGACCACTTCCACCAGGTAGCCATCGGGGTCAGCGATAAAGTAGAATTTTGCTTCTCCACCCGCCAATCCTTTAAGAGGTTTCGGTCTGAATCCTTGCGCTTCGTGTCGTTTGTGCGAAGCTTCAAGGTCTTTGACTCCCACTGCTAGATGGGAATAGCCGTTACCCATCTCGTAAGGTTCGGTCTGGTCGTGGTTCCAGGTCAGTTCCAGTTCAAATTGACCACCGGGAGTACGCAGATAGGAGAGGGTGAATTTGTAGTCGGGGAAGTCCTTTCTCCGGGAGATCTCGAAGCCAAAGGCTTGCTGGTAGAATTGTTCTGACTTTTTCAGGTCCATGACCCGAATACAGGTATGAATCATGTCGTATTTCATCGCTGTGATCTCCTTTTTTGGCCTGGGCACGTCGGGTCGGGGAATAGGAAATAGACAGTGGTCAGACCGATGGTGGCTTCGCTTTTATTCAACTTTCTGCAGACTCTGAATTTACATTATAGAGTAAGTTCTTTTCATTCATCTGATGATCCGATCTACAAATGAAGGGTTTTCGATAAATATATATTGAAGCTGGAAAATAAGCCCAGGTCGCAAAGGGGACACCCCGCAAGTCAATGGGGTGTCCTTCTTCGTTTCCCTCTCCGCTCTTGATCCCGAGGCTAACTTCGGCGACACGTTTTAATCTGTCTCTGCTAAAACCGAGAGATTCTCTTCTGCTGGCTGGCTGTGTGGGTGGTTGACAGGCCGCGTCAATGCGTTTAATCTTCGTCAGCATTGGCCATCCCCTTATTATCTTATAGGCTGCCTGCTGACAATTCCTGATCAGGGTTTTGAATCTTGTTTTGTTCATTGGCAAGCAATCGAAATGATGAGTGAGGACTTGAACAAGGAAGAATCTTTCTTTCCTTGTTCGACTGCGGTTGACGCATCAAATAAACGGAATATTTCTCCTGGCAGGCATTTAATACTGCCATATCAGTTAGAAAAGGAATCAACATGTCATCGAGTCGTTTTGTCATTACGGTTATCGGTATGGATAGGGTCGGCATCGTCGCGGGTGTGACCCGGGTGATGGCCGAACACAGCGTTAATATCGCTGATATTCGTCAGACTACCATGAGTGATCTTTTCACTATGATTATGTTGGCTGAAGTTCAGGCTGAGGATTTCGATCTGGCGGCTTTTCAAGCAGCGATGTCCACCATCGGCAAGGAGTTGGGTGTCGAGATCAACGTGCAGCATGAAGATGCCTTTCGCTTCATGCACAGGATCTGAGGAGACCGGCCATGCTTATTCATCCAGAAGAGATCCTTGAGACCATCAACATGGTGTCCCATCAACACCTCGATATCCGTACGGTCACCATGGGCATCAGCTTGCGTGGCTGCAGTCATCCCGACATCAAGGTGTTCAATGAAAATATCTATCAGCGTATTCTGAGTTGCGCCGAGAAGTTGGTCCAGACTACCGAGGAGATCGAAAGCCTCTACGGTATTCCGGTGATTAATAAGCGGATTTCTGTGACCCCCATCGCCATTGTTGCAGAGAGCTGCGAGGCTGATGATTATACTTCTGTGGCAGAGACCCTGGATCGGGTCGCGCAGGAAATCGGCGTCGATTTTGTCGGCGGGTTCAGTGCCTTGGTACAAAAAGGTATGACTCGCGGCGACCTCAATCTGATCAACTCCATCCCCAAGGCATTGGCGACGACCCAAAAGGTCTGTGCTTCGGTGAATGTGGCTACTACCAAGGCTGGCATCAATATGGATGCGGTGGCTATGATGGGCCGTATTATCAAGCAGGCGGCGGAACTGACCGGAGATCGTAATGGCATTGGTTGCGCCAAGTTGGTCATCTTTGCTAACGCCCCCGAGGACAACCCCTTTATGGCCGGTGCTTTTCATGGCGTTGGTGAGCCGGATTGCGTGATTAATGTCGGTGTTAGCGGCCCAGGCGTAGTTAATGCGGCGGTTCGTGCTTTGGATAATCCGACATTTGGCGATATTGCCGAATGTATCAAGAAAACCGCTTTTAAAATCACTCGCATGGGCGAGATGGTTGGTAAGGAAGTAGCTCGTCGGCTTAACGCCCAGTTCGGAGTGCTCGACTTGTCCTTGGCTCCGACTCCGGCTGTCGGTGACAGTGTGGCGGCGATATTGGAAGCTATGGGCCTGGAGAGTTGCGGTACTCATGGTACTACTGCCGCCCTGGCTCTGCTTAACGATGCGGTCAAGAAGGGGGGCGCTATGGCGTCATCTTCTGTGGGTGGCTTGAGCGGAGCCTTCATTCCGGTGAGCGAGGATCAGGGTATGATTCGTGCCGTGCAGCGGGGTTCCCTTACTCTGGACAAGCTCGAGGCCATGACCTGTGTCTGTTCCGTCGGTCTCGATATGATTGCCGTGCCTGGGGATACCTCAGCGGCTACTCTGTCGGCTATTATTGCCGATGAGATGGCGATTGGCATGATCAACAAGAAAACCACCGCCGTGCGTATTATTCCCGCTCCTGGAACCAAAGAAGGGGATATGGTGGAATTTGGTGGTCTGCTTGGTCGTGCGCCTGTTATGCGGGTTCACAACTTTAGCTCTGAGGATTTTATTGCTCGCGGTGGCAGGATCCCCGCGCCCATTCAGGCTCTGACTAATTAGTTTTCATCCAGAAACGGCCCTTTCCCCCAATCTCGGCGTCAATCCGCGCGCTTGCTTGTGACTCGGGCCGTCCATGGCCCTCGCCATTCGGCAGCCTGTGGCTGTCCCATTCCGCTGTCCTGCGGAATGGTGCGGCGTAAACAGCTACGCCTCCGCGCAAGCGCTTGATTTCCTTGACCTTGGGGAAAATTGCTCGTTTCCCATATGAAAACTGCACTGTGTCCATCCAGAGTTTCCGGATGGACACTAATTAGTTTTCAATAGTTTCTGCAATGCTATTTAGTTCAGGTGGGTGGGCTAGCTTTTGCGGTGAAATAGCAAGGGGGGGGGCGATTAGTCGGTCGCTTTTGGCTGGTTGCAAATGTCAGGGTTGCTGTTTTCTGTTGGGGAGTCATTGGGAGGCAGTGGCATAGAAGCCCATTTTTCATTCGTCATTCTAAAAGGCGCTCATTGTGCTCGACAAGTTGGAGCCGGAGACAGCATCTTCGGGCCAGAAAGCGCAATCCTTGCCTCGATTTTTGGCTTTATAGAGCCTTTCGTCGGCTCGTTGCAGTAAGGCTTCCAGGTCTTGATCAAGGGGATGGGCCGTTGCTCCGCCGATGCTGATCGAACCGCAAATCCGCAATCCGTCAAACTCGAAGGGCTGTTCCCGCACCGTTTTGCATAAGCGTTCGGCAATTTCCTGACATTGTTTAAGTTTGCTGTTGGGAAGCACTACAAGAAACTCTTCACCGCCGATCCGCCCTAGGATGTCATAGGGGCGCAATGTGGCTCGAAGGCGGGTTGCCAGCTCTTGTAACACCTGATCGCCCACCGGGTGTCCGTAGTTATCGTTAATCTCTTTAAAATTATCAAAATCGAGCATCAATAGGCCAAAGTTCACCGGTGTTTTGTGACGATTGTTGTCTTTTTCTTTTGAAAAGCTGTCACTGGCTCTGGCCAGAATCTCTCGGCGGTTAAAAAGGCCGGTCAATGGGTCGGTTGTGGCTAGCCAGCGCAGAACCTGCTGGGTTTTGGCCAGGCGATTCGCGCCCTTGGCCACCAGAAGATAGACACAGCTGAACAGGGCGAGGAGCGCGACTCCAAGCAGCAGGAAAAAAAAGACTACTCCGCGCCGGATTTCTTCGCGATAACTTTTAACGCTACGCCGAATCTCGATAGCGCCCAGAACCTCTTTGTTCTTTCCCCAAATCGGCAGATAGCTAATTACCTGGTTTGCCGGCCCCCATAAACTCTTTGCTTCAAAAGAAACATCGGTCGCTTTACCCAGCAAAGAGATCCCTTGTCCCGCCAGAGCCTGATCCAGCGCAGCGGGGATGGTGGGTACTCGGTGAGTATTTTTATCTGTTGTAAAATTGATTACTTGGCGGCGCAAATCCCAAATTCGTATAGTATCGACGGCGAAGGGTTTGAAATATTTTTGTAAGCGCTTTTCGAAGTTGGCCTGTTCAGTATCCGATAAATTCAGTTTGGCTTTACCGATGTTGTCGATGGCAAGGAGGTGTTTCTTCTCCTTGACTAATAGGACCTGGCAGGTTGCTTGTGCTTCTGTATGTGCGCTTTCAATGAGACGCCAGCTGTAGGCTCGATAGACCCCATAAGTTGCTAGGAGCAGTAGCGCTGCCAGACAGAGCAAACCGAGCCAAAGGACTTTACGTAGCAAGACGCGAGGGTCTTCGCAGCGTTCTAGAACGGAGTCAATGCAGGTGCCTGTTGCGGACACGGAACAACCTTCCAGTCAGGTCTAAAGGGCGGTGAACAGTCAGAGCCATTAAGGTTGGTGCTGGTAAGCTTCAATGAAGCTTCGCTATATGGCTGTTCAGTTGTTTGTCATTGGGGAGACAGGGTCCGGCTGGGCACCGGAATTGGCAGCCCTTCCAGATTTTTTGGAATCTTTTATTCAAAAGATATAACAGCATTGATCTGGTGGTGCAAGAAGTCAAATAAGTTTCAAAAAAAGCCTCCGGTTCCGATGGAAACCAGAGGCTTTTTTGTATGCAAGAAACCCTGATCTGGAATTGCAGTAAGGGTTACTCAATTTCTCCGAAGGAAAGGTTGAAAATCTCCAGTAGTTCCAAGTTTTGTTTGGATAGCATCATCGCATTGCCGACGATTGCATAGTAGAGGATGCTCAGGCGGGTCTTGGAAGCGCTGTCGTAGATGCGAGCGACTTGTTTGACATTGAGCTCGGCAGCAAGATCCCGTAATCGGCTATCTTTTTCGGCCAGGCTATTGAGGTTGGCAGTCTGCCGGCGGTTAAAGGTTTCTTCCACTTCAAGCAGAATTTCGGAAAGCAACTCCCGTACCTGCTCCAATTCTTCAATTTGTACCGGAAGTAGCCCTTTGTGATGATTGCCCATATGAGTATAGGCACGAAGCACGATATCCCGGTGACCATCGGTAAGTTTTTGTAGGCGACGGACAGTCTGTGGATACTTGTGGGAAACATCCAGCTCTCGCTGATCGAGCAGGCGCATCGCTTTGAAGACATTGGCGCTGATGATGTTGGACCATCTCTGGATTTTGCTCACTCTTTTGCGCTCTACTCGCAGCCTGTCCATGTTCTGCTGAAAAAGGGCGTTGAGGGATGCGTCGAGGGATAGACGAATTTCCTTAAGCAAAAAGGCCATATGTTCGAAGGTCGTTTCGACACTTTCCCGAGGATTCTCGACGGATTTAAGGTTGAAGATCGCTTCTTCCGCTGTCTCTTCGGATAGGGTGCGGTGCTTGCGGTGAGCATTCCAGATCAAAGCGCCGGCCAGCGCCAGCAAAAAGAGCACGCCAAAGCCCTTGCCGTAGAAGATGATCGTGGCAAACAGGCCGGCAAAGGTAAAGGCGATAATCGCCGTCATGAACCAGCCGCCGATAACTGTTAACACGCCGGTTACGCGGTAGACGGCACTTTCCCGGCCCCAGGCCCGGTCGGCAAAGGAGCTGCCCATGGCGACCATGAAAGTGACATAGGTAGTTGAGAGAGGAAGCTTGTTGGATGTGGCATAGGAAACGACAGCACTGGCCACCATCAGGTTGACCGAAGCGCGCAACAGGTCGAAGGAAGGTTTTTCACCAGCATTAAGGGTAGCTGTCGCTGTATTGGAGTCCAGCCGGCGGCTGATAAAGCTACGCAGGGCTCGGGGGACGACGAGTCGGGCGGTTTCAAAAATGTGCAGCACCAAGCGAACCAGAGCGCGTGAAAGAAAGATCGACTCAAAACGTTCATTGCCTTCATCTTGCTGACTGAGGCTAAGTTCCGTTTCGGAGACTCGGCGTGATTTTTTTGATAACCACAGGGTCAGGACCATGATAAGCCCGGCCAACAGAAGGAACAGGGTGTTCGCCTGGGCCTTCATACCCAGGGCGCCCATGGTCGCGGTGAGGGGGGTGGCGGTGGCCATGGCAGTTTTATAGGCCTGGAACCCGGCCATGGGGACGCCAATGAAGTTCACCAGGTCGTTGGCGGCAAAGGCCATGGCCAGAGCAAAGGTGCCGACTAATACAATGGGCTTGAGAATATTGAATTTGAGCATTTGTAGAATTTGCAGAAGAATAACAGAAGCAATAAAGATGATCAGCAGAAGCAGCAGGGTGTTCCCCTTGATCCAAGCAATGTTAGCCTTAGTCATGAAGGAAGCCCCCTTGGCTCCTTTGACCAGGATAAAGTAGGTGATAGAGGACATTGCTACACCACCCCACAGGGCTCCATACCGCTTGATTCGCTTCTGGTAGTCAAAAGTGAAGAGCAGGCGGGTTAAGAGCTGGACAATGGCACCCAATACAAAAGAAACTGCCACTGAGAGCAAAATTCCCATGATGATCGTGATTGCTTTGGCCGAGTTGATGTACAGGGCGATGTTAGCGAAGCTCTCACCGGCTTGCATGATCTTGAGTAATGATACAGCCACAGCGGCACCGAGCAATTCGAAGACCACGGATACCGTGGTGGAGGTGGGCAGGCCGTAGGTATTAAAAAGGTCAAGCAGGATGATATCAGTGATCATTACCGCCAGAAAAATGGTCAGCAGCTCTGGCATAGTGAAGTACTGAGGATGAAAAATCCCCTTGCGGGCCACCTCCATCATGCCGCTGGAGAAGGTTACGCCGGCAATAATTCCTGCGCTGGCGATGATCATGATGGTCGCCCTCGGTGCTACCCGCGAGCCGATGGATGAATTGAGGAAGTTGACCGCGTCATTGCTGACTCCGACCATGATGTCCAAAATTGCGATCACGGCGAGGAGACCGACCCCGATTAGAAGAAGTTCAGTGCTCATGATTTTTGTACTGTCCTTTCCACCTTCGTTACGTTTTCATTCAGGCGCTTAACTTCATAGGAAATGAGGTGGGCACCAGATTGGAAAACAACCGTGTTTTGTGGCCTTGGTACAGTGGGGCAGGGTCAGGTGACCTCTTGCCACCAAATAAATACAGCGCAGTTACAAGCCTTTGCGCGGTCTGTATTGTGCTTCAAAACTAAAAAATTCGACGGATACTAGCATGACCATGGCTGACACAAAAAGCACCATTTTTATTAAAGGAGAATTGTTAGGTTATATTAGGGGATGGTTTTATTTTTTTAACAATTGTACACATTATTTATGGACCGGTCATTGCCTTTTGATAGTTTGCCTTGACTGGTTTTCTCTCGACCAGGGTTGTCGGTGTGCTTATCAGTGAGCGAAAGGATGGTTTCCCGGTGAAAAACCTTAGCGAAGATAAAGTTTGTCAGCTGGCCATGAGTCCCCTCTATGTTCTGTATTTGGTGGTTTCGGAGCACATTGCGCCGGAGCAGATATCCGAACGCCATATTGTACGGTCTGTTGAATGCGGTCTCAAATGGCAACTGTCCCTAAGCGAGGGCATATTTGAACTGTTGCGATCAAATCTGCACGAATTTCATGAAAAGTTTCCCCGCGATTATACTGAGCAGGGCAGGGAGCGCTGGCGGGCTGAATTATTATCAGCAAAGGATGTTTTCGATATTATTGCTGCTCCACCTGTCATGATCGCTGATTTTAAGGAAGCTCTTACTGGTCTGGTAAAGTTTGTTGCCAGGGGAGGGGCATTTCGGCAGAAGCTTCAGAATCCTGCCATGCAGCGGCAGGCCGAATGGGTTGAGGGAGTGCTTGCTTAGCCATCCTATAAGGTTTTGCGAATGCATCAAGGTTGAAGGATCTTTTTCTTAAAGAGAGCTTCAATGATGTCGATGGTGTTTTCGACTTCGTATTGATCGATCGGGAAACCAGTAAGCCCGGATCCTCGCGTTTTACAAAGAAACGTTTCCTGGAGACTCTGGCGCGAACTGCTCGTCGTACTTTACGCGATGGTTATGCCCTGGGACGAGGAGAGATTCGCAGCTTTTGCAGTGGATATAATCGGGCCGTTGGCCAGAGATTATGCTTGAGTTACACCGTCCTGCGTAAAGAGCTATTTTCCGCATATCGGGAAGAAATGAAGCGTTCCAGAAGGTAAAACGTTTGGCATGACGCCGGGGGGAAGGATTTTCTGGAGGACGGCCAAGGTCCTGCTGCATGCAGCAGGACCTTGGCCGTTTTGAAGTGTTCTTGGTCTACTTCTGGCGCAGGTTATAGAAAACCTGGCGGCCACAGAAGCGGGCGCTTTCTGCCAGTTCGTCTTCTATGCGCAGCAACTGGTTATATTTGCAAACGCGGTCGGTACGGCAAGCCGAACCGGTCTTGATCTGGCCGGCGTTGGTGGCTACCACCAGGTCGGCGATGGTGGTGTCTTCGGTTTCACCGCTGCGGTGGGAGACAACGGCCGTATAGCCGGCCCGTTTGGCCATTTCGATGGCGTCAAGGGTTTCGCTCAGAGTGCCGATCTGGTTGAGCTTGATCAGAATTGAGTTGGCGATGCCCTTGTCAATGCCTTCTTGAAGAATCTTGGTGTTGGTGACGAACAGGTCGTCGCCAACGATCTGGATGCGCTCGCCGAGTTTTTCGGTAAGCAGCTTCCAACCGTCCCAGTCGTTTTCGGCCATGCCGTCTTCGATGGAGATGATCGGGTAGCGATCGACCAGGTCAGCGTAAAAATCGACCAATTCAGCCGGGCTCTTTTTCGCTTGGGCTTCGTTTTCGAGCAGGTACTGGCCGTCCTGAAAGAGTTCGGAGGCCGCTACATCGAGAGCTAGCAGCACATCTTCGCCTGGCTTGTAGCCGGCTTCCATGATCGCTTCCATGATCACTTCCAGAGCTTCTTCATTGCTCTTCAGATCAGGGGCGAAACCTCCCTCGTCACCGACGGCGGTGTTGTAGTCGCGGCCCTTGAGGACTTTTTTCAGAGCATGGAAGATTTCGGTAGACATGCGCAGGGCTTCGCGAAAGCTGTCGGCCCCGACTGGCATGATCATGAATTCCTGAATGTCGACATTGTTATCGGCATGGGCACCGCCGTTAATAATATTAAGCATCGGCAGGGGCAGCTCGCGAGCGTTGGTGCCACCAATATATTGGTAAAGGGACAGGCCAACCTCTTCAGCGGCGGCTCGGGCACAGGCCAGGGACACGCCGAGCAGGGCGTTTGCGCCCAGGTTGCATTTGGTTTCAGTGCCGTCCAGACTGAGCAGTTTTTGGTCGATGCCGACCTGGTCGGTGACTGCCCAGCCGATCAACGCTTCGGCAATAATCTCATTGACGTTGGCGACGGCTTTTTCGACGCCTTTGCCAAGATAGCGGGACGGATCGCCGTCGCGCAATTCCAGGGCTTCCCGTTCACCGGTTGACGCACCGCTCGGTACGGCGGCCCGACCCATAACGCCGCTTTCCAGACTGACCTCGACTTCAATGGTGGGGTTTCCTCGCGAATCCAGAATCTCCCGGGCATAAATATCGACGATTTCACTCATGACAATCCTCTTTTATTTAAATTAAAAAATACTCCGGCCAGCGGCCACACAAGTGCGTATATATAGCACAGGATAGGTAAATTGAAAGAAAATTTTCCCGGCCCTGTATCGGGCTAGTTGCAAAAAGGATTGATTTTACACGGTGGCAGTGCTATGAAGAGGCCAGCAACTACACCCAAAAAAGGACCCTTTTTTGAGTAACGGAATTATCCGAGGGAGTTTTAGCGCCGACGATCAACAACTGGCCAATCTCCTGTTCGGTCAAGCGAATAAACATCTTAAGCAGATCGAAAAAACCCTGGGAGTCTCCATCAACTCCAAGGGTTTCGATCTTTCTATTCAGGGCGATCCGGCTCAGGTCGAGTTGACCCAGCGTCTGCTGGGGGAGTTGTACGGCCTGTTGCGTCAGGGTTTTCCTCTCTATCCCACCGATATCGATTATGCGGTGCGGATTCTTAGCGCCGATTCTCGGGCGCGTCTCGGTGACATCTTTCTCGATACCATCTGTGTTTCCGCCCGCAAGAAGCGCATTGCGCCAAAAAGCTTGGCTCAAAAGAACTATATCGATGCCATTCGCGACAATGATGTGGTGTTCGGTATCGGCCCAGCAGGCACCGGCAAGACCTATCTGGCCATGGCCATGGCAGTCTCCTTTTTGCTTAAAAAGGAAGTGGCCCGCATCGTCTTGGTGCGGCCGGCGGTGGAGGCCGGCGAGCGGCTCGGTTTTCTACCCGGCGATATTGCCGAAAAGATCAATCCCTACTTGCGCCCTCTGTATGATGCTTTGTTTGATATGATGGAGTACGAAAAGGGTCAGGAACTAATCGAGAAGGGAATTATTGAGGTGGCGCCGTTGGCTTTCATGCGCGGTCGCACCCTTAACGACGCCTTTGTAATACTCGACGAGGCTCAGAACACCACCATAGAACAGATGAAGATGTTTTTGACCCGGCTCGGTTTCGGTAGCCGGGCGGTTATTACCGGAGACATTACCCAGATTGATCTGCCGGTTGCTCGGAATTCCGGCTTGATCGATGCTACCCGCGTACTGCACGGTACTGACGGGATTTGTTTTACTCATTTTACTGATCGTGACGTGGTTCGGCATCCCATCGTCCAGGCCATTGTACAGGCCTATCAGCGTTCTTCTTCTGCCGCGGAACAGCGTCAATCCAGCGCCTCCGACTCTAGAAAGACCAATGACCAGTAACGACCGCAAACAGGAAGGTGCTTCCCGTAAGGGACGGCGTTCCTTTGTCCTGCATCCGTCTATCAAGGAAGCTTTTTCAGATCATCAGCAGCGTTATCTGCTTATGGTTCTTCTTGCCCTTGTTCTGACGGTTATTATTATCCCAAAGGGTGGGTTCGTCCCAGGCTATTATTCGCCTGGCGATATAGCGTCAAGGAATATCAAAGCGCCTCGGGACCTGTTGATTCCCGACCAGCCCTTAACCGAAAAGAAACGCCAGACCGCGGCTCAAGCCGTTGTGCCTCTGTATGATTTCGATCCGCGGACCACTGTGGAGCTGACTGAACGCCTGACGGTACTGTTGGCCGAGGCCAGCGATGTGTTAGAAAAAGGCTCGGTCGAAGGTGAGCTGACCAAGGACAATGACCATGCGTTATTGGCCGACCTGAGTAGCGATCAGCTTAAGCTGATGGCCAGACTGGCCGACCGGCCCGCTATCGGTGCCCTGTTGCACCAATTGGTGGCGCCGATCATGGCCCGTCTCACCGTTGGCAACAAGCAGGTTTTTGAGTCAGGCTGGGGCGGCGGCATTGTAGTTCGCAATCTCGTCAGCCAGAAAGAGCAAACTCTTCAGGAGGCCGGACAGGTGATCGGTATCGGTGACGCTCACGATCTGTTGGCCGCTCGCCTGCAGCAGAGTAGTGACTGGAATAATGCCGAGAAGGATTTGCTGCTGGATCTGATTAAGGGTTTGATGCGACCGAATCTGACTTTTAATCAGAGCAAGACGGAGGAGGCGCGGAGTTTGGCCCGCGAACAGGTCAAACCGGTGCTGTTCCAAGTAAAAAAGGGTGAAATGGTCGTGCGGGAAGGGGCGCGGGTCAATGAAGATCAGATCCGCAAGCTCAAGGCCCTGCGTGGCATCAGCGGAGGTTATCGCGGTTTGCTGAACGGTGCCGGCCTGCTGATCGGTATCTTATTGTTGTTGTTTGTTGGCCATCGCTACGCCAGGTGTAATATCAGTAAATACCGACCCAATACCCGGGATATTCTCTTTCTGGTGATGGTTTTTGTGGGACTGTTCATTTTGGTTAAACTGGCCATTTTTATCTGTACAGCCATGGAAACAGCTTTTCCCTACATCGATTCTACCAGCTATTACTATGTTTTCCCCTTTGCAGTCGGGGCCATGCTGGTGCGCATCGTGCTCAATTCCGAAGTGGCGCTGGTCTTTTCTTTGATCTTTGCCGTCCTGATCGGGATCATGTTCGGCAACAACCTCTATATCACTCTCTATGCCCTGATCGGCAGCTTGACTGCGGCCCATTTTGTTCGCCATTGTCTGGTGCGCAGTACCCTTTATCAGGCCGGCCTGCAACTGTCGCTGGTCAATACACTGCTGGTGCTGAGTATCCATCTTATGGCCGGCCATGGTCTCAACAGCCAATTGCTCTACAAGGCCGGATTCGGTCTCGCTGGCGGTTTTATCTGTGCGATGCTCGTCACAGGCTTGGTGCCCTTGGCGGAGAGCTTGTTCAAGTACACCACTGACATTAAGCTTCTTGAGTTGGCCAACATGAATACTCCGGCGCTGCGCGAACTGATGATTCAGGCGCCAGGCACCTATCATCATTCCATTATTGTCGGTAATCTTGCCGAGGCGGCTGCCGAAACCATCAGCGCCAATCCTCTTATGGCTCGGGTGGCGGCGTATTATCATGATATCGGCAAGGTTCGTAAGCCTCTTTATTTTGTCGAAAATATAGGTGTGCAGGAGAATCGGCATGACAAGTTGTCGCCGTCCATGAGTGCTTTGATTCTCATGTCCCATGTCAAGGACGGTGTCGATGCGGCTCGTGCAAACAAGCTCGGCGAGGATTTAGTTGATATTATTCGTCAGCATCACGGTACGGCTCTGATAAAGTTCTTTTATGACAAGGCTAAGAAACAGTCCAGTTCCGGAGCGCAACAGGTCGATGAGTGCGATTATCGTTATCCCGGCCCCAAGCCTCAGACCCGTGAAGCGGCCTTGATCATGCTGGCCGATGCGGTGGAAGCGGCCAGCCGGACCTTGACCGATCCGACGCCAGCCCGCATTCAGGGTATGGTGCAAAAGATCATTAACAACATCTTTATCGATGGTCAGCTTGATGAATGTGAATTGACTCTCAAGGATTTGCACAATATCGCCAAGAGCTTCAATCGCATTCTGTCCGGAATCTTTCACCACCGCATCGATTATCCGGAACCGGTGCACAAAGAGCGGGAAAAAGATCCGAGCAAAAAAGAGGCCACCAAAAAAGAACAGAGCAAAAGGAAGAGCAGTGACGATTCAACTGGAGAACCGCCAAAAGAACAAACAGATAGAGGAAGCGAGCCTAAAAAAGGTAGCACAGAAGATCTTAAACGACTTGGCATGTCCTGACGGTGAACTTTCTGTACTCATCGTCGACGATGCGCAGATTCGCGAGATCAATCGTGACTACCTGCAACGCGACTGGCCGACCAACGTGATCTCCTTTGCGATGCGTGAAGGAGAAGGCGGTGAAGTTCATCCGGAGTTGCTGGGCGATGTGGTTATTTCAGCCGACACCGCGGCTCGCGATGCGGCCGAGGCTAACCTGACCTTTGAGAGCGAACTCTATTTTCTGTTGTTGCACGGTATTCTGCACCTATTCGGCTACGACCATGAGCGTGGCAGCGAGGAAGAAGCCCGCCGCATGGAGGAAATGGAGCGAACCCTGTTTGCCGCTATTCAGACCGAATTTTTAGCGTCCCACTGAGGTTAGATATGAAACCGACCGGAGTCTGGGCAAGTTTCAATTGTGCCATCGAAGGTATTCTCTGGACGGCCCGTACCCAGCGCCATTTGCGCTACCATCTGCTGGTCGCGCTGGGGGTGCTGGTGGCCGCGCTGTTTTTCCGCGTGTCCTCTCTGGAATTTATTCTGCTTGTGTTCGGCATGGTGCTGGTGTTTTTCGCCGAACTTCTTAATACCGCCATCGAGGTGGTGGTGGACATGGTTTCCCCCGAGTATCATCCCTTGGCCCGCCGGGCCAAGGATGTGGCTGCCGGCGCGGTGCTGATGGCCTGCATCGGTGCGGCGGTCATGGGTTACCTGGCCCTATCTAGTTATTTCTTTACTCCGGAAGTCAAAGGTGTGCCCCTGTTGTCCCAGCCTCCGGGCGATCTGGAGGTTGTTTCCGTCTTGGTGGTGACTATCCTGGTGGTGTTGCTCAAGGCCCGCACCTCGCAAGGCAGTCCCTTGCACGGCGGCATGCCCAGCGGTCATGCCGCCTTTGCCTTTTCCGTCGCCACTTCAGCCATTCTGTCCGGAGCAGGACAGCCTCTCAGCCTGCTGGTGCTGGCCATGGCAGTGATGGTCAGTCAGAGCCGGGTTTATCTGAAAATTCATACTTATATCGAAGTACTGGTGGGGGCGCTGCTGGGTGTGACCGCTACCGCTCTGCTCTATCTCTGTTTTGGCTGATCAACAGCCCTGGTTTTTAGATCTGTTTTTTATTGAGTACGAAAGGAGAAGAATCGTTGGATAGTGACGGTCCCGGCGAGACGGTGTCTTCCAAAAGGAGCCTTATAAGTCGCCTGTTTTTCGGCAGGCCGCGGGTGCGTTCCGAAGAAGAGTTACAAGAGATGATCAATGCTTCCGAACAGGAAGGCATCATCAACGAAGAGGAAGGGGAGATGCTCCATTCCATCTTCGAATTCGGCGAAACCATGGTGCGAGAGATCATGGTGCCGCGTACCGACATGGTCTGCTGCAGCACCGAAGCCACGGTTTCCGAAATCCTCAAGGCGATCATCGCATCCGGACATTCCCGTATCCCCGTCTACCAAGGGACTACCGACCGCATCGTTGGCTTAGTCTATGCCAAGGATTTGCTCAAGTTCTGGGGTGTTCCCGACGAGGAGGTTCAGGTGCAGGCGGTAATGCGTACACCGTTCTTCGTTCCCGAAACGAAAAAGATTGAGGAACTGCTCAAGGAATTTCGTACCCGGCGTGTGCATATGGCCATCGCTATCGATGAATATGGCGGTACTTCGGGCCTGGTTACCATCGAAGATCTGCTGGAAGAGATCGTCGGTGATATTCAGGATGAATACGACCTTGAGGAGGAGTGGCTCACGACGAAAGAGGAAGGCTGGATACTGGTCGACTGTCGATTGAATATCGAGGATTTCGCTGACCACTTTGGTATCTCGATTCCCAAGGAAAAGTTCGATACCGTCGGGGGCTGGCTGGTTGATCTATTGGGTCGTGTACCTCTGCAGGATGAACAGATGACCGCCAGCGGCCTTGCCGTGACGGTAGTTGAATGTGATGAGCGCACCTTGCGTAAGGTGCGGGTCCGGCCCCTGCCGCTGAATGAAGAGACGGAACCCCAATGCTGAAGAACTGGCGGCGACTGCCCGTTGATAGCAGCGACTGCTGGGCGTTCTTCTCCGGTCTGTTGCTGGCCCTGTCTTTTCCCCGTCCAGATCTGGCCAGCGTGGCCTGGTTCGGTTTGCTGCCGCTGTTTGTGGTCATGGAGCGGCGGCCTTTTCGCTCAGGCTTTCTGGCCGGGGTTGGTTTCTTCGGCCTGGTACTCTACTGGCTCAATATCGTTATGACCACCTATGGTCGCCTGCATCCGCTACTGTCGGGGGTGGCCTACCTGTTGCTGGTCTTCTATCTGGCGCTATTTTTCGGCGCCGCCACCTGGGCCGCCTGTCGCTGCCGCGATCGCCTGGGGTTGGCGCCGGCCCTGACCCTGCCGGTGTTCTGGGTAGCCCTTGAGTTTCTGCGTTCCTTTCTGCTCAGTGGCTTCCCCTGGGCGATCCTCGGTTATTCCCAACAATCCCATCTCTTGCTGATTCAATCCGCTGATCTCTGCGGTCCCTATGGTCTGAGTTATTTGTTGATCCTGAGCAATGTCACCCTGGCGGCTCTCTGGCGGGCGCGGGGTAAGGGATTTCGGCAGGCCTGTCCCCGTATCGCCGTGACGGCGACGGTGGTTCTGTTTATCGCCAATCTCGGCTATGGCACTCTGCGCCTGGCCGAACAGCCTGACAAACGAGAGCAAAGCCTGTCCACGGTGCTGGGCCAAGGGTGCCTCGATCAGGCGGTAAAATGGGATCCGTCTTTTCAACAGCGTACAGTCGATATCTATCGCCAGCTGTCTGTTCCTGCTGCCGATGACCCGGCACCTGAGCTGATTATCTGGCCGGAAAGCGCTATGCCTTTCTATTATCAAGAGGGCGGACCGCTGGCCGCGGCGGTGACCGAGGTGCCTCGTTCCAGTGGAGCCTATCTGCTGTTCGGCAGCCCGGCCTTCGAGGTGGTTAACCGCCGGCCCCGCAACCTGAACAGCGCCTTTCTGCTCGGACCCGACGGCGGGCTACTGGGCCGCAGCGACAAGGTTCATCTGGTGCCCTTTGGCGAATATGTGCCCCTGGGCCGCTATTTACCCTTTATCGACAAGCTGGTCGCCGGCATTGGCGACTTCGCCCCCGGTACGGTTAGCCCCTTGCCCATGAATGGCCATCATCTCGGCGTACTGGTCTGTTTCGAAGGGATCTTTCCCGAACTGGCGCGGGACTATGTGCGCCGGGGCAGTGATCTGTTGGTCAATATCACCAACGATGCTTGGTTTGGCCGCTCCTCCGCTCCCTATCAACATCTCGCTATGTGCCGCTTTCGCGCCGTGGAAAACCGCGTCTGGCTAGCGCGGGCCGCCAATACCGGTATTTCTGCCCTGATTGCTCCCTCCGGGCGCATTACTGCCCAGTCCCCCTTGTTTGAACGCCTTGCCCTGCGCGGGTCGGTCGGTCTCGGTGCCCGGCCGAGTTTGTACACCCGTTATGGCGACCTGTTGCCGGCTCTAGCTCTGATCTTCTCCGCTTGGTGGCTGTGGCGTGGCCGCAGGTCCAAACCCCAGTAGTTTTTCTTATCCTCCTCGCAATCCCTTCACTCTGCTTTTCCCCCGTCCATGAATTTACTTCTGTGACATGAAATTTGTTCAGTTGACATTCCCCTGTGGGCGGCGAGAATTTAACTAAAGGCAACCTTGGTGGCTGTCCGCTTTGGGCGGCAGAAATTGGAGGTACGGCATGGCAGATGTCTTCGCGATGGCGGATGAATTCGGCCCGGCCAAGATCGTCCACGTCACTGAACCGGCCATCGGCCTGAAGGGGATTCTGGTGGTCGACAACGTGGCCGCCGGCCCGGCTATCGGCGGCATGCGCATGGCGCCCGATGTTAGCCTCGGCGAGTGTTTCCGTCTGGCGCGGGCCATGACCCTGAAGAATTCCCTGGCGGGGCTGGCGCACGGCGGCGGCAAGTCGGTGCTGTTCGGCGATCCCAAGATGCCGATCGCCGACAAGGAGCAGCTGATTCGCGCCATGGCCTGCGCCCTGCGCCACTGCCAGGATTATGTGTTTGGTCCGGATATGGGCACTGACGAGACCTGCATGGCCTGGGTCAAGGACGAAATCGGCCGTGCCGTGGGGCTGCCAGAGGCCCTCGGTGGTATCCCCCTCGATCAGATCGGCGCCACCGGTTGGGGCCTGCGCCATGCGGTGGAGGCGGCCGCACCGGCGGCCGGCTTTAGTCTGTCTGGCGCTCGGGTGGTGGTGCAGGGTTTTGGTGCTGTCGGGCAACACGCCGCGCGATTCCTTGGTGAATTGGGAACCGTGCTGGTCGGTGCCGCTGATTCCCGTGGCACCCTGTACGATCCCCGGGGCCTCGATGTTGCCAAGTTGATGGAGCTGAAGAGACAGGGCAAGAGCGTAATCGATTACCACGAAGGGATAAAACTCGATCGGGATGCGGTCATTGGCCTGGAATGCGAGGTGTGGATTCCGGCA
This sequence comes from Desulfuromonadales bacterium C00003107, assembly GCA_001751225.1. Classification (GTDB taxonomy): domain Bacteria; phylum Desulfobacterota; class Desulfuromonadia; order Desulfuromonadales; family Syntrophotaleaceae; genus Syntrophotalea_A. Next base: position 19,366 of record MAXT01000047.1, read on the forward strand.
GCGCGGCCCGATGTGGTCACCGCCGCCAACGTCGATCAGCTGCGCACCCGGCTCGTCGCCCAGGGGGCCAATATCCCCCTTACTCCTGAGGCGGAAAAGGTCCTGGCTGAGCGGGGTGTGCTGTGTCTACCCGACTTCATCGCCAATGCCGGTGGGGTGATCTGCGGCGCCATGGAGTATCACGGCGGCTGGAAAGGGCTGGTCTTCGACGTGGTGGCAGAGAAAATTCGCACCAATACCGCAGAGATGCTGCACAGGATGGACCGGGAAGGGCTTCTGCCGCGTCAGGCCGCGACCGCCATGGCGGTGGCAGTGTTGCGCAGGGCCATGGCCACCCGGCGCTGGTCAATCTACTGAAAAGAGGCCGCAAATGGTTCTGAGCTACTATCACATGGGGTCGACAAAGCATCTGCTGGGTTCCACCATCTCACAGCACTTTTCCGCCGTAGCGCAGCGTTTTCCTGACCGTGAGGCGATCATCTCTCGCCACCAGCAGCGGCGACTGACCTACGCCCAGCTGGCGGCTTCTACCGATTTGCTGGCCCGGGGCCTGCTCGGCCTCGGTTTTACGCGGGGCGAGCGTATCGGTCTGTGGGCCACCAATCACGTCGAGTGGCTACTGCTGCAGCTGGCCACGGCCCGCATCGGTGTCGCTCTGGTGGCTATCAACCCCGGCTACCGCCAGCAGGAGCTGGCCCACGCCCTTGCCCGCTCGGAACTGCACGGTCTGTTCACCATTCCTGGGTTTCGCTCCAGCGACTATCCAGCCATGCTTTGCGAACTGATTTCGGAGCTGGCCGGTGGCTCGCAACAGCTGCAATGTCAGGACTTTCCCCTGCTGCGACGAGTAGTGCTGTTCGACCCGACCGATGCCGGCGCCACCGTGCGCCCATCAAACGGGGTGACTCTGTGGCAGGAGGTGCTGCTGGCGGGGGAGTCGGTCTCCCCGATTCAATTAGAAAATGCCAGCGCGTGCCTCGACCGGGACGACCCGATCGCTCTGCTCTATACCTCCGGCAGCCGCGGCTTTCCCAAAACCGCGGTTCTGTCCCATCATAATTTGCTCAACAATGCCTGGTTCGCCGCGCAGCGCATGAAATTCAGTGAAGTTGATCGGCTTTGTGTGCCAGTGCCTTTTTACCACTGTTTCGGCATGGTGCTGGCCAACCTGCTCAGCCTGGCGGTGGGGGCCTGCATCGTGCTGCCGGGGGAATACTTCGACCCGCTGGCCGCCCTGCAGACGGTGCAGGATGAGGCCTGCACCGCCATTTACGGGGTGCCGACCATGTTCGTTGCCGAACTGGAGCATCCGCGTTTTAGCGAGTTTGATCTCGCCAGCCTGCGTACCGGCATCATGGGCGGAGCCCCCTGTCCGCCGGAACTGGTGCAACGGGTCATGGAGCGCATGCACTGTCCCGAGTTGCTCATCGGCTATGGCATGACCGAGGCTTCTCCCATCACCCATCTCACTGCGCCGGAAGATCCGCTGTCGATTCGCTTGCACACTGTCGGTCGCAACCTGCCCCATCAGGAAGTCAAGATCATCGACCCCGACAGCGGTCACACCATGCCGCAGGGCGAGGTGGGGGAGATCTGTTTCCGTGGCTATCATATTGCCAAGGGCGGCTACTACGGGGAGCCGGAGGCTACCGCCGATGCCATCGATGAGGATGGCTGGCTCCATTCCGGCGATCTCGGCGCCATGGACGAAAACGGCTATGTGCGCATCACCGGCCGGCGCAAGGAAATCATCATTCGCGGCGGGGAAAACATTTCCCCCTGGCAGATCGAGCAGCGTCTGCTCGACCACCCCGCGGTCGTTGAAGTGGCGGTATTCGGCGTGCCCGACGAGTTTTATGGTGAGGAAATTATGGCCTGGGTACGCTTGCAGGAAGGGGATGGCAGCAGCGAAGAGGAGCTGCGGGCCTGGTGCAAGGCGGGCCTGGCCCACTTCAAGGTGCCCCGTTATACCTGGCTGGTGGAACGCTTCCCCATGACCGGCAGTGGCAAGCTGCAGAAGGTGGCCATGCGCGAAGAGGCCCTGGCGCGTCTGAAGAGCGATCGCCGTTCAAAGGAGGGTTGAGCGGGACGACAGTTTTGCAGAAACCTGCGGATCTTCTTATGGACAATCTATTTTTTGGTGGACGGAAACGGCCTGCGCATTGTGCAGGCCGTTTCCGTTTAGAGAAGTTGTGAATCCGCTGAGAAGTGGGGCAGGGGTGTGGCGTGCCCCACTTCTCAGCGCCCCATATCTGTGGCATGCCACGGGGCGTGGTTCTGGACGGAGAGCAAATCTAGACGAATCCCCCTCAAAAAAAATACCTGTTTGATTTTGGGTAATAATTTCTCCCAGCCTCATATAAAGACGAGTTATATATAATTATTATAATAAGATTGCCGGGTTTGCGGGTTTGTTGGTTTGGTAGGCAAGTTTCCGCCGTGCTTCTCTCATCCACGTTCTTATAGATCGCCGTTTTTTTTAATGAGCCTTGTGACGGTCGGGTATGGTTTTTGCGGTAAATGAGATTTGTATTGTGTGTACAAGAGTTTGTTTATTGATCCTTGTATTTTGTCTTGGGGGTAATTCTTGCTTCGAATTTTGTCCTATTTGGCGGTTCTTTGGTGCTGCTGCCTCCTGTTGCTGTCGAGTTCCGTCTGGGCCTTCTCCAACAGCGAGTTGATGGATCTCAGCCTGGAAGAGCTGATGGAGGTGGAGGTCTCTTCCGTAGGCCGCAAGCTGCAAAAGGTCAGCGAGGCGCCGGCGGCGGTGTACGTTATCAGCCAGGAGGATATCCGCCGCTCGGGGGCGACCAGCATCCCCGAGGCCCTGCGTCTGGTGCCGGGGCTCAGCGTCGCCCGCGTCGACGGCAGCACCTGGTCGGTGGCCAGTCGCGGCTTCAACGGTCGCTTCCTCAACAAGCTGCAGGTGCTCATCGACGGTCGCAGCGTCTATTCGCCGCCCTTTTCCGCCGTCCACTGGGACATGCAGGATACCCTGCTTGACGACATCGAGCGCATCGAGGTGGTGCGCGGCCCCGGCGGCACCCTGTGGGGGTCCAACGCGGTCAACGGCGTGATCAACGTTATCACCAAGAAGGCCAAGGATACCCAGGGGACCCTGGTCAAGGTTGGCTTCGGCACCGAAGAGCAGGGTTTTTCCTCTGTGCGCTACGGCGGCAAGGCCGGCGAACGAGCCTATTACCGGGCCTTCGTCAAATACTTCAATCGCGGCCCGCAGAAGAGTTATCCCTACGAGGATATCGATTTGGTGGGCAAAGTCAGTCAGTTCGGCGAGGCCCACGACGATTGGAACGCCTTTCGCGGCGGCTTCCGCATCGATGCGGCTACCAGCGCTCAAAACGACTTCACCCTGCAGGGCGAGGCCTACAATGGTACGGCGGGCACCAATATGCTGCTCCCTTCCCTGGAGCTGGGCACCAAAGTATTCTATGAGCAAGCTTCCGACACCCCCTTTGCCGGCGGTTTTCTGCTGGGGCGCTGGCAGCATC
>MAXT01000048.1 GCA_001751225.1 Desulfuromonadales bacterium C00003107
ACGATGCCTTGTTCTGCCTTCTTTTTCAGCGTTATCATCTCCTCCTCGCTTCCTGCATCGTTACCGTCACTTTCATAAATATTGGCTAATAAAATCTTGGATGCTCGTTCTTGGATACAAGACTGGATTTCTTCCAGTGTTCTCTTCGCTTCTTGTATGGCATCACGAAGAGGAACTTGCGCCTTAGTGGAGTCATCTCTTCTTACGAATACACAGCTATTGTTTCTCAAATCACGAGGGCCTATCTCTATCCTCAAGGGTACACCTTTCATCTCCCATCGGTAATACTTTGCACCCGGCCTTTCTTCAGAATCATCCAAAAACGCTCTTATTCCTGCCTTTTCCAATTCTTCATAGACTGTAGCACAAGCCTTGTTTACTTCGCCGCCCCCTTCCTGACTCGAAAATACAATAGGCACGATAACGACCTGAATGGGCGCGACTTTCGGGGGTAGCACCAGACCATGCTCATCACCGTGAATAGAAATCACGGAGGCAACGCACCTTTCCGAGATGCCATAGCAGGTCTGATTCACGTACTGTAACGAGCCATCTTTGTCCTCATATTTTATATCAAAAGTTCTCGCAAAGCTCTCGCCAAGCAGATGAATAGTCCCGATTTGCATCGTCCTACCATCAGGCATGAGTGTATCAAAGGCAAGCGTATAGTCAGCACCTGGGAATTTGTCCCATGCAGGTCTTCTTGTGATTATATAGGGTACGTCAAGCAGGTCAAAGAAGTTTTTGTATATTGCCATAGCGGTTCTTACCTGCTCCTCGGCATCCGTACGATTTGCATGTGCCGTATGCGCCTCTTTAAACGAGGTTATCTCACGCAGGCGAATGAGCGGTCTTGTATGCTTCGTTTCGTATCGGAAGGTGTTTACAATCTGGTATATCCGAAGAGGCAGGTCGCGATGCGATCTTATCCAGACTTTAAATACGGGGTATATCGCGGTCTCTGAAGTGGGGCGTAAAGCAAGAGGAATATCCAGGTCTGTGCAGCCCCCCTTTGTCACCCAGAAAACTTCCTCCTCAAACCCTTTTATGTGCTGCTCCTCCTTCATCAACTCGTCTTTCGGTATCAACATGGGGAACAGCACCTCTTCGTGCTCCTTATCCATAAGAGACCGTAAAATCGTGTAGATAAGATTCCTCAGTCTGAATCCATACGGGTACCATACATATACTCCTTTCACTGGATACCTGATGTCTAATATCTCGGCACGCTTCAGTATCTCGCTATACCACTCGCTGAAGTTGCCTTCCTTTGGTAAGGTGGTCTTGCTTTCTGTTTTGGTCTGCATCATCAAAGCCGCTGGTGGGATTTGAACCCACGATCTGCTGATTACGAATCAGCCGCTTTACCCCTAAGCCACAGCGGCCTATACTGATGTCTCTTTGGGGATATTAATACTTAAGCATTTGCAGAAAAACAGGGTGGTCTGTTGTCAACACATGTTGACATCACATAAACATTTAAATGGGTATAATGTATAGGTATATGTAACCATGAAAAAAGAAGAGTTGGTACATTTACATTTGTTATTGGCTCAATTAAAGAAGTATTGTGAGGAAAACGAGTTGTCTTGTAATTTCGCGAAGTACAATGAGTTGGGCATTTCCCCTTTTCAGGTGCATCGAAGTAAAGAAGAGCACAAACAAGCTGTTTTCGTTCTCGGCACCGAGCTTGCGTCGTTAATGGTGAGGTCAAACAACCATTTGGTGTCAACCAGATAGATATCAGCAGGGGAGACCAAAGAAGAAGCCCTTTTTCCTTAGTACAGCTCTTATTGTAGCTTGGTTCATGTATGTAGCAAAAAGCGAAATCGCTGTTGCGTTTTGTGTTAGCAATGATGGGGTAAGTATAACTATTTAGAGAACGGATACCTACTTGTAGCGAAGAGAGCGAATGGACTGATATGCTTCTACTATCTCTTTCCCTTCAATGAAAACGGTGTCTCGCTCTGATGCAAAGGTTATTGCATCTGCCTTTGAGAGTGCAGCTCCCGATTCGGTGTCCAGCATTTCACAGATTACCATTGCAGGAGATATGCCAGCAAGCAACGCCAGAACTACGGAAAGCTCTGTCTGACCTCTTCTTTCATCAAGCAGGCTATCTGCAGCTTTCAATATTGAGACATGCCCTGGTGTTCGGAATTCCGTGTGAAAATCGCAGGATTTACCGTTCAGTACATTCTCCACCGCTTCTCCTGTCTTCTTTATCGTTAAAGCTCTGTCTCTATCAGTTATCCCCGTGAAGGTGTCTCGATGATTCACCCAGAGGGAGAAGGAAGAGCGTTTGTCATATGAAAGGTCTCCCTTTTCTTCCACCATTCTTCTTAGAGGAAAGAACTCTCCAGTCGCATTTCTCAAAATATCACTTATCAGTGGTAGCCCAAGCTTATCAGCCGCAAGGGGATGAATAGCAACGCATATAAGCCCTCCTCCTTCATTTCTATAATAAGCAACGTCTTGGGGCGTCACTGCAGAAGCGTGCATTACAAAGTCAGTCTCGCCTTCTCTATCCGCTGCATCGTATATTAAGACGATTTTACCCCTTTTTACGTATTCTATACCCTGTTCTACCGACTCTGGAATCTTCATATCGCCACCTTCGTCTTTATCTCATCCCCGTCAATTAATTTGAGTTCACATCTCAGGAAAATAGGTGATATTATCTCCAAGACATCTTCTGGATAATGCGTGCGGTCGGGAATGATAACCGCGCTTTTGATCCCTTCCGCTTGGCCACTCAATATCTTACACGGGAAGCACTTGCCACCGCCAAATGTTCTATCTGCTGCTTCAAAACTTTCTATTTTCACGCCTCTTCGTCCATCCAGCTTCTTCCTCGTTTCTATACTCTGTGAGTCCAGCCGTAGATTTAAGGTGCCAGGAAAAGGATTAAAGCCCAACTTAGACGCGAATTGTTTCTTATAGCCCATAAGAGTCGTATAATATTGCCCTTCTCCAAGACCTGTAATCAAGCGACCCGTGATTTCCACCTCGGCGATAGGCGAGGAAAAAAATATCTCCTGATATTCATAGCATTCACTCCTCAGTCGCTCTATTCCGTCGTCCGTCAGTATTATCCACTGACCATCCGCGATTATTCTTCTATGCACAAGTCCCGCTCTATCAAGCTCTTGGAGTCGCCTCGCAGCGGTCTGTACACTCGATTTAATCGCCCCTGCGAACTGCCCGGAAGATAACTTAATTGGTTGTGCAATCGCACCTAACAAAGCGAGCTTTTTTAACGAAACTATTATGTCCCCACTCATCTTTACTCTTCACCTCTACAACATCAATTTTGAGATACATCTCATATATAGGAAAGACGAATATAAAAAGGTTGAGTATTCACTCTCGTTTTAAACTCATCCCGGCAAGAAAACCGAATAAAATGCCGGATAGATGTGCTATATGTGCTATTCCGTCTGGAGAACCCATTAGAACAGGTAATACGTCAAAGAATAGTGGTAAAAGAAAAACTACCATCCATATCTCCAGCGGTATAAAAAAGAATAGATAAACTCGCAGCTTGGGCATCAGCACCGCAAGGGTAGCTAATATCGCGTATATTGCACCACTTGCACCCAGTGCGGAATAATCAGACGTTAAACACCAGCCAATCCCCGCAAAAATGCCGGAAAGGAAAAAGA
>MAXT01000049.1 GCA_001751225.1 Desulfuromonadales bacterium C00003107
CTCCTTGAGCAGTTCACGGCGATGGAGCAGATAACGGATACGCAATGCCGCTCCCTCCGGGGTCCTCACCAGAAAACCGGTGTAGTGGTCGAAGACCTGCAGGCGAATACCGCCGGTGTCACCGCCGATCACCGGCTTGCCCTTCCACATGGCTTCGGCCACGGTCAGGCCGAAGCCTTCGCGAATCGACTTCTGCAGCACAATATCGGCGGTCCGCTGCAAAGCGTTGATCGTATGGTGGGCATCCGCCGGCAACAGCAGCACCTGAATCCGCGGATCTCCCGCCGCCGCCTGACGAACCTCCTCCAGCACCGCCTCGCCCTCAGGATCGTCACTGGCACCACCACCGGCCAGCACCAACTGCAAAGGCGTCAGCTTTCCCGCCAGCTGGCAGGCCTGCACCACCCCCAGTGGATCCTTGAAACGATCGTAACGGGAGACCTGCAACATCATCGGCAAATCCGGATCGAGCTTATAATGCTCGCGGACGCTCTGCAGCTCCTCCAAAGGCAGATCGCGATTCTTTTCGCTCAACGGATCGATGCTTGGCGCCACAATGTACTGAGGATGGGGCAGCGGCTGAGCAAACTGGGGAATGGAAAAGACGCTGGCGTCGTAGGGAATGATCCACTGCCTCAAATATTTCCACACCGGACGATAAGGATGGCTGGCGTCAATGTGACAACGCCACAGCCAGCGCCCGCGACGCTCAGGACAGTGACTCAGCAACGGCGCCGGCTGCGGGTCGTGAATAACCACGAAGTCGGCCTCCTCCAGAGTGCTGCGTAACTCCTCGGCGTTTTCTGCGTTGATCTTTTCATACTCGGCCAACAACTGTTTCGGAATCGGACTACCCATGCCCTGCAGACCGTTATGAAAGCCCTTGGTGCATTCGTAAAACGCCGGGCTGCCCTGGATGACCTCCCAGCTGGCATCGATGCCAAGAGCCCGTTTGAGAGGGATTAGTTTTTGCAGGATTTCCGCCACTCCGCCACCCTCGCGGGTCGAGTTGACATGTACCACCTTGGCCCCCTTAAGAGGCGCCGCCAACTGCTGCAGATGATGAATAACCTCACGGCCGGCCACCTCGGCGTAGCGATCGAGCAACAGGCTGCCATTGGTGTCAGTACGACTCATTGGGCAGCCTCCTCGAAAAAGCTTTGAAAAAGGTCGGTGACAATCTGGCGAAGGTTCTGCAGCGAGGAAAAATAGGGATCGACACCACACAGCCTCTCGCGCAGAGGCTGATAAGCAGGGCCGCAACCGGCCAGCCAGGCACTGAAATCGTCGCAGCGATCGGTAGTCCGGTTGCGAGCATCGATAAAATGGTAATAGACGCTACCAGTGGACAAGTGTGCCAGGTAAGGGATCAGGTCGACAGGACGGGAGAAGCGCAGACCACTGTCAAAGACAACGATCTGCGAACGCAAGAAATGGAACTGCTGATCCTTTTTCGCCCAGGGCACCATTTCGCACTGGTCAAGGCGCTCCTCAAGGACCTCGATCAGCTCCTGGCGCAGGGCCTCCTGATCGGCAAAATTGGTGGGAACCACCATACTCAGTCGTTCGGCCAAGGTCTTATCGTGCAAACCGTGATAGGCCCAGGAAGCAAAATCGTTGTTATATTCCGGCTCATCGAAGCGGGGCTGCAACAGGCGCCCCCATAAATGATGCTCAATACTCTCCAGCGGGACACGTTGGAGGATATCGCAAAACTCCCGTAGATTCTGTGCCTTGAGACCCGTAGCCAGGGAAATCAGGGCGCAATCACGCACGGCAAAGGGGATAGCCTCAACGGAATCGACTGTACTTTCGCTCATGGTTATACTCCTGATGCGGTGGGTCATCCGGAAAACCAATGAAGATTTCAATATCAGTAAGAATAACACATGGCTTCAAATAGACAAAAGGGTGGCCGGCCCAACTCGGCAACGGTAACGATTTTTGCTTGACAGATACGGGGAATTTCATCTATAAACGGAGCTCAACTTGCCCAGGTAGCTCAGTCGGTAGAGCAGAGGACTGAAAATCCTCGTGTCGGCAGTTCGATTCTGTCCCTGGGCACCAAAGAAATCAAGGGGTTACGTCATTAGACGTAACCCCTTTTTCTTATTCTTGGTAATTCCTGTGTAATTGTGCAAAAAAAATCGCCTGTTTACTCCCCTATTTGCAGCCTGTTCTCCAACTTGTCCATAGCCTCTTGGATATGCGCTCCGTTCTGATGGGCGTACCGCTCAATCATGACCAAGGTCTTATGGCCCGAAATTCTCTTAACCGTCGGTAAATCAACACCAGCCTGAATCAGATGGGTAATGGCCGTGTGGCGCAAGGTATGCCGGACAACCTCATCGGGATTTAGCCCTGCAGCTGATACGACACGACGGAAGGCCTTGCGAATATCGACCGCATGGCCGCTCTTAGACCGTTCCGAGGGGAATAGCCATGGGGTCAGGGGCAGGGTTTCCATGTAGCCCATGAGAAACTCGGCTAGGTGCTTAGTGATCGGCTGTTCCCTTACCCCACCTTTGGCATCAGGGATATAAATCTCCAGCCGCTGCAGATCAACATGCTCACGCCTGATACTTAAAATTTCCATTTTGCGCATAGCTGTTTCAAGGCCAATAACGAAAAACGGATAGGTTTGATAGTTCTGGTCCCGCCTAGCGCAATCAGTCACCGTCCGAGCCTGCTCAGCAGTCAAGTAGATCGCCCGTCCCGGTGGCTCTGGGAACCTTTTGATTTTGGCTGGTCGCGAGGAAACCCAGCCCCATTCTTCGGCTTTGGTAAAGAGGTGGGAAAGCACCGCCAGCTCCCGATTGATTGTTCCCTTGCCGACGAGTTTGAGCTTGGAGGCATCCTTGGGTTTACGCTTTTCACCGCCCGGTATCGCCTTGGTCCGAGACCTTTTTTGTTTATAGCGCTCAATATCAAAGGTACTGATTTTAGACAGCGGCGTATTGCCAAAAAAAGGGATAAGGTGCTGATGCAATCGACGGCGCTTGGCCTTAATATCCTTTCCCCCCTCCTCAGCAAGTTTTTCGATATATTTCTCCCCAGCCGCTTTGAAACTCAAAGCGACCTTGCGCCTCTTAGGAAGGGCAAGCCTATCCTCGCGGGCGTCACGACGGACCTTTGCGATAAACTCGACCGCCTGAGTTCGGGTGGTGCCGTCAGACTCCCGGCCAATCATCCGGTGAATACGCTGGCCATCCACCATGATGCTGACCGTAAACCGACCGTCGCCGCAGACAAGACGCACAAAGGTAATGCCGTGCTCACGGATCTCTTCTCCGGGCTTGAGTTTTCGCATGCAGGATCGGTTTAGCTTTGAGAACGTTTTTGCCATTTAGTCTCCGTTGTTAAACTGGGCAGTCTCACTCCTTGTTTTTGCCCAGTCTGGCAAAACCTCTTTTGTCTCCTCCCCGGCCCCTATATCCTTGAATATATCCCACCAGTTACGCAGCTTATCAAACCTTATTGAGTCTAGATCTACACGCCAAACCCACTCACAATCTTCATCACCTTCACCAGCAAAACATCCACGCCAAAAAAAGCCATTTTCCCGAATTTCTTTCCACCTAACCTGCTCTTCGTGGGTAAGCAATTCTGGGTGCAGAAGGGCCAGCTTGGCAAAGCGATCAGCNGTAAGCAAATCGGGGTATTTTAGGGCGAGCTTTACGAAGCGATCGGCCTCGCCAACATCCCAGAGATTGCCTGACTCGTCTGCGATTGAATACTCGCGATCCAACATCGATTTGATCATGACAGCCTCTAGACTCCCCTCTATCGCCCACTCAATATAGCTCGATAGAGTTCGCCGCTGTTTTCGTGCCCCCAACTCCGCTAAATATCGTAGTTTTGGGTCGAGTCGCACCGTCACTGTTTCCGTGCGGGTTAGCCTACCGCCGCCACCTTTACGTTTCCCTTTGTCCGCCATTGCGCCTCTCTTGATATAAAAAACTATATTTGATTCCAAAATAATAACAGCACACGTATTGTCTTGCAATACATTTTTTGATTATGCTAGATTGTCATGTCTTTAATCACATTTAAGGAGATATGCAATGAACATGCAGGTGAAAATCAAAGTTGTCGAGATGTATCCAGACGGTCGGATGAACACCAAGAACACTGCAACCTACCTCGGGTTTTCGGAAAAAACCCTGGCCATGATGCGGTGTGAAGGTAGAGGACCGGAGTTCATTAAACGCGGCAAGGTTTTTTATTTCAAGGATGCCTGTGACCGGTGGCTTGGGGAGGGACGCGGCAACAGCACCACCCAGGTACATTAGGGCAGGAATCGTAGACCCGCTGAAACAATTTATGCCGGCCAGCTAGCACGAAAAAATTCAACGGCGGGCGAGCAACCAAGGCTGTGCCCTATCCGTGCCGACTACTTTCAAAAAACAGGCTGCAGGCCGGGCACTTTTAACACTGTAGGGAGGATTTCATGACCAAGACCCTTACGCCCCTGGCTGCCATCCGAGCCAGATGCCGTCAGTGCTCGAACGGTATGCCCTCGGAGATAAGGAAATGCACGGTTACCGATTGCGCCATACATCCTTATCGACTGGGAGTGCGCCCGGAGACTGCAGCGAAAAAACAAGCCAAAAAAAAGGCCGAAACTCTCAGGCTGAATTTCTAATTGATTGCGGGCATCGGGCTTGTGGGTCCCGATGAAAAAAGGCCTGTGCGCTCCACACAGGCCCCCGCCGCCCACTTGGGGAAACCTAAAATGACTCAGGATCATTCCTGACTGCAAACTGCGCTATTAATCTATTGGTTCAAAGTCAAGCAACCGCCTGGCAGATTGGTGCACACCTCTCCCTGACTCGCGGCACCGACGTTAGCAGCATTTTTCCACGGAATCATACTCCGCCACCTACTAGGCCACCGGGACCTCGCCTGACACAAAGGCCCCCCTTAAACCGGCAGGTGGCTCGGCCAACAAAGCCGATAAGGACACGTCGCATGCCGCAAGAATCTCCCCCGATAAACTACAAAAACTTCTATCGTTTTCCCAAAAGCCTTATCAAAGATGGTAGGTGGGCGAGTTTACCCTCCGCCAGCAAGACGATCTTCCCGGTTATCGCCATCTACGCGAACGCCAAGGGAACAGCCTGGCCGAGTCAAGCGACGATTGCAAAGTTCGCTGGCTGCACACCTAAAACGGTGCGGGAAGGAATCGCCGGCCTCAAGTCCCTGCCGGGATTCAATGTAAAATCGACCATCAACAGCAGAGGACAGCGGCGTTACATATACCAGGTTCCAGTACCCCCCTTGGGCAGGGGACAAGACTTCCGGTTTTACAGAGTGTTTATTGATGGACACAACTGGGGTCAGTTATCGCCTGGAGCAAAGGCCGTATATCCGGTGATCAGGACCTTCGCCTATTTTGACTATTTGGAAGACTACCTGGGGGTTCTTGCGGATAAAGGGCTTTTATGCAACCTAGAATACGGCAATTTTTCGGATGAAGAGGTTAAAGAGATGTACGAGAAGCGGGTCTTTGATTGGGCTGATCCCGACCTGGATGTTTTGGAAGAATTGTCGGGGCTGTGCTCGAAAACTGTTAATCAGGCCTTGGGGCAATTGAGCAAAATGGACCTTATCGAATGGGATGACAATCTCAAACTCTGGCGGTGCTTCTTACGGCCAAAGTGGATCTATGCAGCAGAACAAGAATAAATTACCTACTAAGTAAGTATAGAAGTACGTTATGAAGGAAATAGAAGAAGAAACAAAAAAAAGAAACACACCAACACGGGTCAGCAAAGGTCGCAGACCCGCACGTGAAATGTTATTATTTATTCCTCAACCGCAACACAAGCACAAGCCTGCGCGTCACAATGGGCAAACTCGGCCGAAAATCGGCACCGTTATTTGCAAGGTGTTCGAGAAGGGTTTTATCGAAGGCGCCTATCGCTCAGCAGAGTTTGCTTTCAACCGTTTCAGGCTTAGGCAGAGGGAGGCACAAGGTCTAAGAATGTGCCCACAGCAAAAAAACTACACCGCAGGGGCACCGGAATTATCGATCAGGGCCTCCGCCGGCATACCGCCAACCCCACCAGTAAATAAAGAAAACAGCCCAGCCCGGTGCTCAAAAAATCCTGGCCACCCATCAAGCGCCTTGCAGCAAAACCAATACTGTAGGGTTAATCCCCCCCCAGAGCCCTGGATACGGCAAAGCCTCTTTTCTTTCTCGACCCGAACCAATCCTTGCGCATTTCGTTGCGCAGTTGCGCACACTGCGCACCCCCTACGCGTGCGCGGGGAGCAGTGACCTTACCAGGCCCTTGCCTCTGGAAATTTTCCGCAGCCAGAAAGCCGGCCAGCTTCCAGTATCATGCCACGCCGACCTCAGCATAAAGATACTGCTGAAAGCCGATAAAAGCGTCCCTGATTTCCGGGATACTGCCGAGCTCGGCGATACCATCGGATAATCCGCCGTATTTACTTTCGATCAGCAGAGGCAGTCGATCCTGGTCAAGCTCCCTAACGCCGTCCTTGATATAGACACCCAAGACAAAATCGAGGAAGGCCTGCTGCTTATCGGCATAATGCGCATCGATGTTGGCCCTGTGAGTGGCGACCCGCTCTTCGCGGCTGATAGGTGCCAAGGCAAAGGCAATGTAGGCCAGCACATCGAACAGATCGCTCTTTTCGGCGTCGATCATGGCTTTTATTTCGGTCAACTGGTCTTGGCCATACCCCTTCTCAGCCAGGCCATCCAGCAACGCCTTACGCGTGTCAGGACGCCCCCACAGAGCCCGCAGTTCGTCTTCGTCCCTGAACATGGCCGGCAGCTCGCCGAACAGGCGTTCGATGAACTGGGCGGCCGATATGGGCGTACCGTCGGGATTCCAGAAGGTCGTGGCCATCATATGCTGAATGACGCGCTCTTTGCCGTCGGCCAGCTTGATTTTAACCTTCTTAGGCTTTTTCAGGCAGACACAGGGCCGCTCACCGCACTCCGGGCAGGGGCAGATGCAGGGGCGCTCACCGCAATTGGGGCAGGGGCAGATGCAGGGGAAGTGGCCGCAGTCCCCACAG
>MAXT01000050.1 GCA_001751225.1 Desulfuromonadales bacterium C00003107
CGATAAAAGCTGCTGGTTTCGTCAACCAGAGTCAAACCGAAACCACCGACATTAAGAACAGCAGGCTGACCTGGATCGCCCAAAAGCTGGCGAAGCTGGTCTGTTAAGGAATCAGCCTGCAGGTGATCCTGCGCTTGCGGAGAAGTCGCAGTCATCAACACCAGCAGCAGTGTCAGCAGCGAGAAAACATATCTATTCATCTTTAAGGCCATATGTAAGCAACGCATCTCCGACTGTTATTTCAATTTAAACATATATGCTATCTGGATGCTAGCGAACCCAGATGGTCTGAACATTGACAAATTCACGAATCCCGTAATCGGCCAACTCCCGGCCGTAGCCCGACTCTTTAATGCCACCAAAGGGCAAGCGCGGGTCACTCTTGACCATGCCGTTAATGAACACCGCCCCGGCTTCGATCTCTCCAGCCAGAGCCTCGGCTCGGTGACTATCACCGCTCCAGATGGAGGCACCGAGACCAAAGGACGTGTCGTTGGCTACTGTCAGCGCCTGGGCCTCGCTGGACACTCGTATCACCGCCGCCACCGGTCCAAACAATTCCTGATCGTAGGCCGGCATGCCGGGAGCGACGGCGGCCAAAATCGTCGGAGGATAATAATAGCCGGCCCGAGGCAAAGGTTTCCCACCCAGCACTAGATCCGCCCCCTCAGCCAAGGAGACCTGCACCTGGGCATGTAATTCATCCCGCAGATCGCCGCGCGCCATGGGACCGACCTGGGTCGTTTCCAACAGCGGATCACCCACCTCCAAGGCTGCCATAGATTGTTTTAAAAGCTCGAGAAACTTTCCATAAACCTCATCAAACACGATAAAGCGCTTGGCCGCGATACAGCTCTGTCCTGCATTGAGACAGCGGGATCGAGCCCCCTGAGCCGCGGCCTCAACCAGATCGGCATCGGGCATAACGATAAAGGGATCGCTGCCACCCAGTTCGAGAACACTCTTTTTCAACATAGCGCCAGCCGTGGCTGCAACCTTACGGCCGGCCAGGTCACTGCCAGTCAAAGTAACGGCCCGGACCGCCGAATGAGCAATCACTCCATCGACCTGCCCAGAGCCGATCAGCAGGGTACGAAAAACCTGAGCAGGAAACCCGGCCCGCTCAAATAATTTCTCTATGGCTAGAGCGCAGCGAGGCACGTTGGAGGCATGTTTAAGCAGACCGACGTTGCCAGCCATCAAGGCCGGAACGGCAAACCGGAATACTTGCCAGAAAGGAAAGTTCCAGGGCATCACTGCCAGAATCGCCCCCAGGGGGCGAAAGGCAACCTGTGAACGGCCGGCATCGCTGGCCACTGTCTGCGGCGCCAGGTAGGCGCCGGCATGGTCGGCATAATGCTCACAAACCCAGGCGCATTTTTCAATTTCGGCGCGCCCCTCGGCCAGGGGCTTGCCCATCTCTTCCGCCATCAGACAGGCCAAACGCTGCTGGTCACGGCGCAGCTTATCAGCCAGAGCCCGCATTCGTTCGCTGCGATCTTCCAGGGATGTGCGCCGCCAGGCCGGCCAGGCATCCTGCACCTGTTCAATAATTCGGGCAATCTGGGCTGGGGAATATTCGGTAAATCGTTCCAGTACTTGCCCGGTACTCGGGCTGATTGATTCTATGGCCAACGTTTCATTCCATTTCAGTCGGGGGAGTTAATGAATTTTCGGATGGAAACTAGTTAGACCATCCATTCTCCTGGTAATCGGCCGGGCAGTCAACCGTCGGCATGATTTTCCCTCTAGCAGGCAAGCATTCCAATAGATGAACCGCCATTCTGCGGTTGATCACCGGGCTGTTTTCTGCAATAGTTGTTAAGTTTCTCTGCTATGGAAATTATTGCTGAAAAGACCCTCTCTCGGGCTTGAAGGCTATGATTCAACTCCCACCGAAAAGGACTATACGGTGAACTGTAAACCTTTCTTTGATAACCTGGGCCTCAATGGCACCCGCTGGCAATGGCGACTGATGCGCTGGGAAAAGAATTTCGCCGCCCTGCGCCGGGGCGAGGGTCTGTCTGGCGACGGTCTCTCACCGGCCCGCCTGATCCTCATTGTCAACCTGATCTGGTTTAGCCTGATGGTTGTCAAAGGGGTTACCGCTGGACTTGGTTTGCAACCACTGATGTCACCGCCCCTGGGGCTGCTACATTATTTTGGCGCTCAGCGCTGGATTCCCGAAGTCCTGCACTACGGGCAGTGGTGGCGATGTCTCACTTACGCCTACACCCACGGCGGGCTGATGCATATCGGCTTTAATATGTTTGTGCTCTATCAGGTCGGTCCTATGATCGAAAGGGAGATCGGGGCTCGACGCTTCATTGTGCTCTACACCTTGACCGCCCTCACCGCGACCCTGCTTGGCCTGCTCTGGCACCCTTATACTCCGGTAGTGGGTGCCTCCGGTTCGATTTTCGGCTTGATCGGCTTTGCCGTGGCCTACTTTCACCGCATGGGTCAAGCCGGCGTGGGGATGCGCAATTTCATGTTTCGCTGGGCCGCGTTTTCCTTTGTTTTTGGCCTGCTGGTGGGAGCGGATAATGCCGGCCACCTCGGCGGCGCTCTGGGTGGCGCGGTCTTCGGTATGATACTGCCCATCGGCATCCGCGGTCGCAAAGCCAGCTCCAGTTTTTTCAGCGTAGCCGCCCTGCTGTGCGTCATCGCCACCATTGGTTGTCTGGCAATGCAGGTCCTGACCTGGTTCCTCGTTTAACCCTTTATCGACCAAATGTAATGACCATGGCAAAAGCTAAAATTCCCGTCACCCCCGCTATCCGCCTGCTGCGGCAGAAGAAGGTTCCTTTTGTTGGTCACTGTTATCCCTATCGGGATCACGGAGGCACCGCCGTCTGTGCTCAGGAGCTGCAGGTTACTGAGCACGCGGTGATCAAAACTCTGATCATGGAAGACGAACAACAACGCCCCTTGGTCATCCTGATGCATGGCGACCGCCAGGTTTCGACCAAACAACTGGCCCGTACCCTCGGCGTAAAACAGGTTGCTGCCTGCACCCCGGAAACGGCCCTGAAGCATACCGGTTATCAGGTAGGCGGCACCTCCCCCCTCGGTACCCGCAAAAAGCTGCCGATCTACATGGAACAATCCATACTGGAGCTAGCGGTTATCTATCTTAATGGCGGCAAGCGCGGTTTTCTGCTGGAGATCTCCCCACAAGAGGTGCATCAGCTGCTCAATGCACAACTGGTCCAAGTTGCCGTCGACATCGCCGACTGAAGGCTTTTTCCTGTTCCGGCTATGGCCTGTCGATATGCGTCTACTAAACGTCTGATGAGCACCTGACACTACGCCCTTCCAGGAGACTCCATGACTGAAGTCCGCTATTCTCCACTACTGACCGATCTTTACCAGTTGACCATGCTGGCCGGCTACTTCGAAAAAGGCATGCATCTCCGACCGGCGGTGTTCGATCTCTATTTTCGCAAAAACCCCTTTCACGGCAGCTATGCGGTGTTTGCCGGCCTGCAGACAGCTCTCGATTACTTGGCTGGATTGCGCTTCAGCGATGCGGACCTGGACTACCTGGAAAGTCTAGGCATCTTCAAACGCCCCTTTCTTGACTATATGGCAAACTTTTCCTTTCGCGCCCGGGTCACCGCACCTCCCGAAGGCACTGTGGTCTTCGGCGGTGAACCGCTGGTCACCGTGGAAGGTCGACTAGCGGAAGTACAGCTGGTGGAAACGGCGCTGCTCAATATTATCAACTTTCAGACTCTGATCGCCACCAAGTCCGCGCGAATTTGTCTGGCGGCTGCCCCCGGGCAGGTCATCGAATTTGGCCTGCGACGGGCTCAGGGGCCTGACGGCGGGCTGCATGGCACCCGCGCGGCCTATATCGGAGGCGCCCGTGGCACCAGCAACGTCTGGGCCGGTCAGCTCTTCGATATTCCGGTCAAGGGCACCCATGCCCACAGCTGGATCATGTCCTTTGACGACGAATTGAGTGCCTTTCGAGCCTATGCCGACTGTTTCCCCGATCATTGTATTCTGCTGGTCGATACTTACGATACCTTGCGAAGCGGCATTGCCAACGCCATTACCGTTGCCGGTGAACTGCGCGCCAAGGGCCATGAACTCCTGGGGGTACGACTCGACTCCGGTGACCTGGCCTACCTGAGCAAGATCAGCCGCCAGATGCTCGACGAAGCGGGCTTTGCTCAAGTCAAGATCGTCGCCTCCAGCGATCTTGATGAGACCATTATCGAATCGATCCGTAGCGAAGGAGGCTGCATCGATATCTACGGTGTCGGCACCAAGTTGGCCACCGGCAGCGGCCCCGGTGGCTGCGCCCTGGGCGGAGTGTATAAACTGGTCCGTTTCGACGGCCAACCCAAGCTTAAGGTCACCAGTGATCTAGCCAAGGCGACCCTTCCCGATCGTAAACGCTTGCTGCGGGTTATAAACGCCGAAGGACAATTCCTGATGGACATCATCTGCCGACAGCAGGATGAAGTCGTGCCCGGCGATCAGGTCTACAACCCGGCCAACCCCGACGAATCTAAAACAATCCCACTGGGGAGTACTCTGAAGGAGATTCGACAACCTGTGATGGATCAGGGACAAATGCTACTGGAAAAGGAAAGTCTCGATCCAATAGCTGACCGCTGTGCCGACGAATTACAGAGACTACCAAAGGGCAGCTTACGACTGGCCAATCCGCACATCTACAAAGTAGCGATCAGTTCCAAACTACTCGAACTGCGCAACAGCCTGATAAAGCAATATCTCGATCAGCTCGATTGACAAATATAATGGAGTAAATAAGGACAGTCCCCAGCAGCGAAGAATCAACGACAGCACTTACAGTTGAAAAGGGGGCTGGAACATGCTATACAGCGGCAAAACCGGCGGCCTTTGCCGACTTAAAGTCGACAGTCAGTCAGCCAAGATGGCGTTACAAAAAGTCCGCCCTACGGCGTTTTTGCGAATGCATCAAAAAAGGGAAAGGTCAATTTATGAATATGGCTAGATTCGTTCAGACAAGAGGCTGCAAACTACTGTGCACAGGACTACTGTCGGTGTTACTGTTTTGCGCCGCGCCCCCGACGCTTCAGGGTGCATCCTCATCAAATCCATCTTTAAACCCCAAATTAGGACACACCATGACTCAGGTTCTGCTGAAAACCACTCAAGGCGATATTGTTATTGCCCTCGACGAAGAAAAGGCTCCGCTCTCCGCGGCGAACTTTCTCGCCTATGTCAACGACGGCTTTTACGACGACACCATCTTTCATCGGGTCATTCCCAACTTCATGATCCAGGGCGGCGGCATGAAAACCGACATGAGCCAGAAAGACAACCGTGCGCCGATAAAAAATGAAGCGGATAATGGCCTAAAAAACCTGCGAGGCACACTGGCCATGGCCCGCACCCAGATTGTGGATAGCGCTACCAGCCAGTTTTTCATAAACCTGTCTGACAACGCTTTCCTCGATCATCAAGACCCTTCGCCCCAGGGGTACGGCTACGCCGTTTTCGGCAAAGTGGTCAAGGGCATGGAAATCGTCGATGCCATCGCTGCGGTCGCCACCGGCAACAGCGGAATGCACCAGAATGTACCTGTTGAACCGGTACTTATTCAACAGGCCACGGTGCTTCCTTAAATACGGTACAATCTATTGATGAGATCACGGGCCGGGGTCCATAGACTCCGGCCTTTTTTGCTGTTTTCGGAAGCAGTCATGGGATGGCAAAGCGAAAAACTTGTCCTGCAAGGCATAGTAATTTTTCAGGGGTGAAGGCATACACGAGTCTGTCGAAGTCCTGAAAAAACACTGCAAGCAGCAGGACGAACTTTTAGCGACGCTATCAGTGATGCACTCGCAAAAACTTATAGGATGGCTAAGCAAAAATTGCGTCCTACAAGGCTTGGTGGTTTTTCAGGGGTGAAGGCATACATCTAGTATGTCGAAGTTCTGAAAAAATGCTGCAACGCAGCAGGGCGAACTTTTTGCGACGCCATCATCAGTCTTTGACAGAGATGACGTACTTCAGGTAGCGCCCCTCGGGAAAGGTGACGGGATAGGGAAAGTCCACGCCCTGACCGACGGCTTGAATCACCCGCAGCTGGCAACCGCCACGCACTGCGCCGCGACGCAGCTCTTTGAGATAATCGGCCAGATCGACCTTCTGATGATTGGAGGAGGTGATCAGCAAACCACCACGGGGCAGCAAATCCAAGGCGGCCGCTACCAAATCTGCGGTGCCTCCGCTAGTGGTGAAGCGGCTCTTCCCAACGGTTGAAAAAGAAGGCGGGTCCATGATCACGGTATCGAAGCGCCGGCCGCTCCGACCCAGTTCGGCCAGCACTTCAAAACAATCGCCGAGCAGAAAGTCGTGCCGTTTAGGATTGAGGCGATTGGCGGAAAAATTATCCCGTGCCCAGTCGAGATAAGCGGAGGAAGCATCGACGCTGGTCACCCGCTTGGCCCCAGAAGCGGCAGCCGCGACGGAAAAGGCTCCCGTATAAGCAAACAGGTTGAGAACTTCCTGACCCGCCACCCGCTCCATCAAGTCGGCTCGATTATCGCGCTGGTCGCAAAACAGGCCGGTATTAAGTCCTTCTTCCAGTTCGACGAGAAAATTGAGGCCATTTTCCATGACCGTCAGCCGCTGTGGCGCGGCCTCACCAGCCATCAGTTTACTGTAGCGCTTTGATTCACCGGCCGCCAACTGACGGGTCTGCTGCGGACGAAACTTGGCATAGATACCTTTAGGCTGCAGCACCCTTTGCAGCACCTCAACCACCAGGGGCAGATGAGGTTTCCAGGCCCGGGTGAAGTACTGAACCATCAGAAAATCGCCATAGCGATCGACGGTTAACCCCGACAGGCCATCGCCTTCGCTGTTGACCAACCGGTAGGCGCTGGTATCAACCAGCCGACCATGACGATTACGTAGCGCCACGGCCTGCTCAATCCGGCCTTGCAACCAACTCCTGTCGAGACGCATCGGACCCTGTTCCAGAACCCGAGCGACGATACGTTCTTTGGGATCGAGCAGTGCGGTACCCAGCAGTCGGCCCTGCGGATCACACAGCTGCACAAGTTCACCGGCCTGACCAACCGGCCAGCCCTTGGTATAACGATCAGCCAACACCCAGGGATGGCCCAGTTCGAGCATAGTCACTGTCTGGGGACCGACTTGGCACATTTTTAAAGTCATCGACAAACCTTTTTTATCGGGTCACAAAAATTTCAACGGCGTCATTGTACCTGCAAGGAGGCATCGCACCAAGACCAATAATGGGAAACCTGGTATATTTATAGCCACTACGACCTCCCTTGACGAAAGTTTTTTCACCTGTCACACCAATCGCTACTCGCCCCTTTATCAGACGGAGCCCTGCCGTGCCGGAACAAACACCGAAAACCAAATCTGAACAGCATATAGAAGATATCATGCAACAACTCGATCCTGCATCGGAGCGTTACCGCGTGCTCAACAGCGCCCGCCGGTTTAAATCTTCCTGGGTCGACTTGGGAGAAGAACTACTCAAGGTCAACCAGGAACATCTCTATCGTAACTGGGGTTATGAGTCTTTTGAGGACTATTGTACGCAAGAGGTACGCATTAAAAAACCGACCGCCTTGAAGCTAACCCGGGCCTACAACTATCTGGCCAAGGAAGAACCGGAACTGCTAAGCCGCCAGGCCGAACTGAACCCCTTGCCTGACTATCGTACCGTCGATCTGCTGCGCCAGGCGCGGCAAGAGGAACAACTATCGGTTGAACAGTATGATGCCTTGCGCAAGACGGCCCTGGAGCAAGCCCGCAGCCACCCCACCGTGCTGAAACAATTCAAAGAAATGACCGCTGCCACCAACAGCGATCCGCAAGCGGAACGAATGCGCCACTGCAAATCGGCCCTGAGTGCAACCCGGCGCTTGCTAAGCAGCCTGGAGAATCTTAGCCACCTATCCGACGCCTATCAGGTACCACTGATAGAGTTGCTTGAGCTCCTTGAACGGGAAATAGCTGAACAAGATCCTCAAGAGAGCACCTCTGCCGAGCATGACAATGCTTCCCAATAAGGGTTTTTCGTGCTATCTTGCCCGATCTGCCGAGCGGCCTGAGAAAAGCGCTGCGGCCCCCAAAGCCTTAAACCGGGTGGTATAATCGTAACAATCCAGGAGTTTTTCATGGCCAAAAATTTTAAAGATAAGGTCAGGGAACAGTTCAGCCGCACCGCCGAGGGCTATGTTCGCAGTCCCAGTTTTTCCCAGTCTGCCGATCTGGCCGAAGCAGCGCGCATGCTGAAACCGACCAGCGACGATATTTTACTAGATGTTGCCTGCGGTGGCGGGCATAGCGCCCTCTATTTCGCACCGTTGGTCAGAAGCGTGGTCGCCTCCGATCTGGCGATGCAGATGCTTAAAAAGGCTCAGGAATTTATCAGCGAAGAGGGTGGCGTAGAAAACGTCACCTTCCGCGAAGCCGATGCAGAGGACCTGCCCTTTCCTGCCGGAGCCTTTACTCTGCTGGTCTGCCGCATTGCCCCTCACCACTTCCCCGATGTACCGCGAGCTCTGGAAGAATTCCACCGGGTGCTGCGCCGCGGCGGCCGCATGGTGATCATCGACACCTTGCTCGCTGACGAGCCGCACATTGCCGAGTTCCAGCACGGTTACGAAAGGTTACGCGACCAGACTCACATCCGTGCCTTCACCAAAACCGATTGGGAACAGATGGTCATCGATGCCGGTTTTATTCTTCACGAAACCACAGTGCAGAAAAAAACCCATGATTTTCAGGAATGGGCCAAACGATCGGGCTTGTCTCGAGACGAGGTACAGCAACTAAACAAGCTGTTCATTGAAGCCAGCGATGAGATTCAAGACTTTTTTCAGGTCGAAACCTTTGCCGGCGAGGTCGAAAGCTTTACCGACAACAAGCTGTTGATCAGCGCCAGTCGACCACCAAAGAAGTCTCCGCAGACCAGCAACAAGCAGCCACCGGCACAATAAAAGACCAGGACAACAGATAAAAGGGCTTACTTTGATGCATTCGCAAATACTTATAGGATGGCTAAGCAAAGAATTCGTCCTACAAGGCCTGGTGTTTTTTCAGGGATGAAGGCATACGTCTAGTATATCGAGGTCCTGAAAAAACGCCGTAGGGCGGACTTTTTTGCGACGCCATCAACTTTATTCGCCGATGATCTTGACCAGCACACGTTTGCGGCGGCAACCATCGAATTCACCGTAAAAGATCTGCTCCCAGGGACCAAAATCGAGTTGGCCTTCTGTCACGGCCACCACAACCTCGCGGCCCATAACCGTGCGTTTAAGATGGCCAGCGGCATTATCTTCACCGACATTGTGCCGATAGGAAGCTACCGGCTCATGGGGAGCTAATTTTTCCAACCAGTGATCAAAATCGTGATGCAGGCCCGACTCGTCATCGTTGATGAACACCGAGGCGGTAATATGCATGGCATTGACCAGCACCAGACCTTCGCGAATTCTGCTCTGACGAAGGCAGTCTTCAACCTGCGGCGTGATATTGACATACCCCTGTCTTTGGAGCACTTGGAACCACAGCTCCTGGCGAAAACTTTTCATCGTTCCTCCAATTTAAGACACCGATAGGCCAAGAGCCTCACAGATACACAGGTGCTCTGTTAACCATCAAGCCTGCACAAAACAATCAAATGACCCAATATCAAAAAATACTGCTGCTAATCCTGTTATTGAGCAGCTCCTTACTTGTCAGCGCTTGTGAACGGTCTGCATTCTCCTGGCCGGCACCTGAAACCGGTACCATTGCGACAATCAACCTGGCCAGCCACCAGGATTTGAGCAATTACCTGACGGCCAACGATTACCAATGGGACACTCTCGGCCAAGGAGTACCACTCTTCCTGCTCACCGCTCTACCGAAGGACCTTCACCGCATCCAGGATACCACCGAGCGCAAACAACTGTTTTTCCTCTCCCTGCTGCCATCTGTATTGCTGGCCAACCAGGAAATCACCTTACAACGCCAACAACTGCTCATCGCCCTGCGTCACTATGAGGCCGGCTTACCTCTTTCCTCGCCCCAACAGCTGCTGATCAGTCGCCTGACCAAAAGGTACCGACTGCGCCATAACCCGTTAACCAACCAAAGCAGTCGCAAACAGCTTTTGAAGCGGCTAGATACCCTGCCACCGGACCTGGTGCTGGCTCAGGCTGCTAATGAATCGGGGTACGGCTCGTCCCGTTTCTCACGACTTGGAAACAATCTGTTCGGACAGTGGACCTACGCCACCGGCACCGGTCTGGTGCCCAAAGAACGCTCAGCCAATCAGCGTCATGAAGTACAACGCTTCGCCAGCTTGTATGACTCGGTGCGCTCTTACATGAATAATCTCAATTCTCACCGTGCCTACCGCTCGCTACGCACAATTCGCGCGCAAAAGCGTTCCCAAAAACAAGCCTTGCGAGGAATCGACCTGGCTGCCGGGTTGCTTCTCTACTCCAGTCGCCGGGATGCCTATGTCGCCGATATCCGCTCCATAATTCGCAGAAACAAGCTTTCCCGACTGACAACTGTTAGCCTGCGTCCCGTAGCCGCCCACACCGCCGCCCTGTAAACTTGCAAAGTTTGATGCATTTGCAAAAACTTATAGGATGGCTAAGTAAAAATTTCAATCTACAAGGCGTAGTGTTTTTTCAGGGATTCCAGGCATACATATCGTATGTCGAAATCCTGAAAACCCACTGCAACGTAGTAGAGTGGACTTTTTGCGACACCATCAAAACTTCACTCAGGCGATTCCATACCGTCCTTGACTCGGCCACGTAAATAGCGCCGAATCTGATTGCGGGCTCGTGGAGTAACCGCCCAATCGAGCCATTTGGGCAGCACTCCCGGAGCATCTCTGCGTTCGATCTGCACCTGATCACCATCGAGTAGCCGAGTTTTCAGCTGCCGAGTCTGGCCATTAATGCGCGCACGCCAGGCAAAAAGACCGAGTTTCTCATGGATAGCAAAAGCAAAGTCAAGGGCGCTGCTACCTTCGGGCAAGGTGCAGATTTTACCGTGCGGTGTATAGACCTGAATACTTGCTGATGCCAGCCGCAAGCTTTCCGTATCGATGGCCGATTCCCCCTCCAACAGGGAACGCATCAAGTCCTGAAAATTGGCCATTCGGAATTCAAAGCCGGGGGTCAGCACTCCCGACTCGTTGAAGCGGGCGAGTTTGCGAGTGGTAATCTCTACCCGCAGACGATGTTCACCCGCCTGAACCGAGGTTTTCAGGGACTGATAACCGAATTGGGACGGCACTGTCAGGTGATCTCGTAACTTTCCGGGAATAGGATTGTGCAGACGGTGCAATACGCCCAGAGCCAGGTAGGCATCCATCGTTGTATCGACCTGAATTTCCAATGTATAAAGGGCAGTCAGACCGCGACCGACCCCCCGTACCGCAGCGATAGAAAACGGTCGCCAGCGATCCAGTAGGGCAAAACTCAGTTTCTGATGATCAAAGGCCTGAGAAATATTAGAGCGAATCTTACGCAAGCCTGGGCCGACTTGCATCTGCAACGCCCGCACCACCCGCTGATAACGTTCTGCACGACTAGGGTAAAGGATACGCAGGGACAGCGCTTCCATCTTAGCGGCCACCGATCCCATGCCGAGATGGCGAGCCAGAGGAACATAGATTTTGCGGGTTTCTTCGGCGATCAGGGCCTGTTTGGTGGGGTTAAGGGCACTGATAGTTTCGAGGTTGTCCATGCGATCCCAGAATTTGAGACACAGCACCCGCACATCCTCGATAGCTAACAGCAGGGTTTTACGGTAAGTTTCAGCCTTTAGGGCCTCGCGGCTAAGTTCAGCGGTAGCCACCTTGGTCAGACCGTTGACCAGCAGCGCCACCTCTTCGCCGAACTGCTCCTCGACTTCGCCGAGAGTGACAGGGGTGTCTTCGACCACGTCGTGCAGCAGGCAAGAGATGATTGAGGCAAAATCCATCCAATGACGGGCCGCCCGATGGGCAACCCGCAGGGGATGGAAAAAATAGGGTTCTCCCGATTTACGCAGTTGTCCCTCATGGGACTTGCGAGCTACCTCGATAGCCCTCTGCAGAGCTTCAATACCCTGATCCAGGTCCTCTTCAGTCAACCCGCCGCCGTAATGGGTGACCAGCAGCTCCATTATCTCATTGACCATGCGCTGCTCAGTTCGGCGATCGGCCTTTACCACTTGAGAACTCCCTTATTTTTACAGACTTTGAATACCCACCTGTCGTAACAGGCCATTCAAGGAATCAGCATAACTCAACGATCCACCGAATAACAGTAGGGGCTTAACCCGGCGGCCAGTGTAAAGTGCGGCCTCCCAGCAAGTGAAAATGCAGGTGCCAGACGGTTTGCCCGGCTCCTTCCATACAATTGTTCACCACTCGGAATCCCTGTTCGGCAATACCGAACTGCTTAGCCAGCTTCGCTGCCACCACAAAAACGTGTCCAACCAGCAGTTGATGAGCCTCGGTCAAATCGTTAGTGGTCGCAATATGTTGCCGCGGGATAAGCAGATAATGATGGGGGGCCTGGGGAGCGATATCCTCAATAGCCACCAGTAGTTCATCCTCGTAGACAATCTTAGCCGGTATCTTGCCGTTGATGATGCTACAAAAAAGACAGTTGCTTTCCATCATTCCTCCCTTCCTGAGCGACGGTTGCGGTGCTCCTCCCCTGATCGTCGAGGGTCACAACGTTCCAGCGATCGCGGGTCGCCCGCTTCAACAAACGCTCGTCGTGACTAAACAGTATGATCTGATGCTCGCGGCTAAGCCGTTCGAGAACATTGAGGGCCTCGGCCAGGCGCTGCTGATCGAGATTGACCAAGGGGTCATCGAGCAGCAGCGGCAGAGGCATGCCGTTAGCCAGTTGCCGGGTCAGGGCCAAACGCACGGCAAAGTAGACCGCATCGTTGGTGCCGCGGCTGTAAGACTCAACGGGTCGCCAGTCCTTGCCCCGCCCCGGTAAGGAAAGGGAAAAATCATCAGCCAAGCGAACCTTCTGGTAGCGCCCTGCGGTAAGCAGGCCGAGATAACGGCCGATCTCGGCAGCAAAGCGTTCCAGATAGGTGCGGCGGAACTCATCTACCGCCTCGGACAGCAGTTGATAGGCCACTGCCAGCGCATCCCGTTGTTGCAGCAGCGCCGCCTCCCGCTCCTTGAGCTGTTCGCCTTCCTCTTCAATCTGCTGTAGATTGCTCAACTCACCCTGCAGTGCCGCCTCGCGACGGGTCAAATCGAGTAATTGCTGCTCATTCTGGCGGATTGTCTCGCGCAGCTGCTGCAACTGTTCCTCGGCCTGCGGTAGCTCCTCGGCACTCAACAACTCCTCTTGGCGCAAGGGCTTGTCCTGCTCCATTCGCTCGCCAAGGACAGCCAATTCCCGAGTCAGATGGTCTTTTTCTTCGCTCAGATGCTCCGAATTGTCCAACACTTGAAGAGCGCTCTCCACCTCCCTGATCTGGCCCAGCAAATGCTGATGACTCTCAAGATTTTTTTGCATACGCACCAGTTCTACCGGCGAAGTGGACAGACCACGGACCTCTAAACGATTACTAAGATCGATGCGCCGGTCCCTTGCCTCGTCCCGACGTCGTTCGACAATCTGCAGCTGTTCCTGCAAATCTTTACGCTGTCCTCCCAAGTTAAAGCACCGCCACAGATGCAGACCCCAAAAAGCTGCAGTTACCAGCCCTGCCAAGCCCCATAGGGGTAGTTTAAAAGCCCCGCCGAACAAACCCGCCAATAAAGAAATCAATACTGCTGCCACGGTGATCAGGGCCGGTCTTTTCCTAGCAGGATTAGCTTGTTGAGCCAACTCCTGCTGCAAAGCACTGGTCTCGGCCTGCAGAGTCACCATATCCTTGCGAATACTTTCACCTTCGCTAAGTAAGGGAGGCAGTTCTTCCGGCATTTCCCGCGGCAATCCGGTTTTGACCAGTTCATTTTCCAGATCGGCGCGGCGCTTTTCCAGCTCCTCAACCTTACCGGATTCCCGATGAATCCGGCCGTAATCCTTACGCAGGCTGCCTTCCTTTTCTTCCAGCTGCCATTGTTTACGTACCCAATCCAGATAACGCTCACCGGAAATCTGATCCGCCCGGTTCTTTTCCATCGACTCGCTCAGTTCAGCGATCTGCTCCCGCAGAGAGGCAAGCTCCTTAAGACCCTGCTCGGCAGCGAACCAGCGTTGCTGCAGCACTTCGATCCGTTCACTCAGTTCATCAAGCTGGCGGGGCCGGGTTTTATCCTTACCCCAGGGATTCTTGCGAGTAATATTGAAATAATCGTCGCTTAAAGAAGTCAGAACCCGATCGTAATCGACTTCGACAAACCCGGATAGCAAAGCCTTGAGCCGAGTGGTCAGTCCATTGCGATCGGCCAGTTCCAGATCACCCTGGCCGAAAAAGAGGCTGGAGCGAAAGATATCTTCATCGGCCACGGCCAGCAGCCGGTTAAGCTGATCAAGGTATTCGGCCCGCTCCGAAGAACGTCCCTGGGGAGCAGCCTTGCCGTCAAACTGATAGAGCACCTGATACAGATCGTCGCGCTCGATCAATTGCACCCGGTCGCTGATCAACTCCCGCTCGATGCGCACCGTGCAGCCGCCATTTTCCAGAGCCAGGGCAGCCTCGCAACTTCCTTGTCTTCCCCAGGACTTGTAGCGGTCCTTATCTCGCAGGCCAAACAAGGCCGCTGGAATAGCCTCCATCATGGTCGATTTACCGGACTCGTTAGACCCGATGACCAGATTGAAGCCCCGCCGGAAATCAAAACTCCGCTCACCAAACTTGCCGAAGTGCTTTAATTCCAAACTGCGCAGAATCATTGTTCCCCTCCGCTAAAAGCGCGAAAACGGGTCAACACCTCGCGAAATGCTTGCTCGATCACCGGCCGCTCCTCCTCCCTGACCTCCGTCATCAACTGACGTGCACGGCGGACAAACATTCCGCGAACCGTTTCTTCCGGTTCGATACGCCGGGCGTAGTCACTATCAAAGAGACGGGTTTCATCCAGCAATTCAAGATAGAAGAAACCATCTTCACAGCGGCTTTGCAAAGCGGACAGGTCGACGGGAGCTTCGAGGATACCGGTCAGGGTCAAACGCAACAGCAGATTGGCGCTGCGCAAGGCGGCAATACGCCGCACAACCTCCTCCAGTTCCGTACAGCCGGACAGATCGAGCTTTTCTTCGGCCAGTTCCCGACCATTGACCGTCAATGGTTCCACCGCTACCCCCTTGGGATCAACAGTCACCAGGGCGCAGTAGCGTGGCCCGTTTTCACCGAAACGCTTGCCTTCCGGAGAGCCAGGATAACAGGCATAGACGCGTTCGTTCTCAGACAGCACCTCGTAGCTATGATAATGACCAAGGGCCACATAATCCAGGTTCCAGCGCTTGAGATCGTCTAGGCTAAAGGGCAAGTCTTTTTTACGATGATTCCACTCCGGGTTGCCTTGCCTGGAACCATGCAGCAGGCCGATATGATATCCATCGTCGCTTCGCCGTTGCATACCCTCAAGGGCGCCTTCCGATACGTAACTGCGATACGCAAAACCATACAGGTAGACTTGCTGGCCCTCAACCGTTAGAGCCACAGGCTCTTTCAGTTGAGGCTGGTCGAGCAGGATCACCCCGGGAAAATCAGCCTGACGATAGACCGCGTCGGCGGACACCAGACTGTCGTGGGTCCCGGGCAACAGTACCGGCACGATACCCCGTTCCGCCAGGCGCTGCAGCCCGGCCTGCACCTTGCCCAAGACCACTTGCCCGGGGCGCGGATGATCGAAAAGATCACCGGCGATAACCAGTAACTGGGCTTCTTTTTTGATCGCCAGAGTAACGATACGCTCAAAAGTTTCAAGAAAATCGACCTGCCGCTGTGGCGCCCGATTGCCGAGAGCGGCAAAGGAACTGTCGAGATGCAGGTCAGCGGTATGCAGAATACGAATCATGGCAGAACGTCTTTCTCTATCAGGGCGTTTAAAGCAGCCCGAAAAGCCCAAGAATGAACTTTTTTAACAACAATTAAATGAATCGAAACCGGAAAGTTTTCAGCATTAATTCTTTTGCTGGGTCTGCTGCCGATGATAACGCCGATCCCACCACAAGTGATCCACCGCAGCGGTCAAGGCTTCGCCGACCAGCACCAAGGTCAGGCCGGAGCGGCGGCCGCCGCTGCCGGCAAAAAAATCCCGGTCCCCACATTGGGCAACAATGTCGTCCAGGGTGCCGTTCAGCACCTCCTGACCGGAAAACCCGAGCCGGTGCACCAGACTGATGGCTACATTGTTACCGTAACCCCGGCGCAGGCGATCGACCAATTCCGTCAGCGGCAGATGGTTCATATAGATCACCAGGGTTACCCCGGGAGCCGCCAGTTCCTCTAGGGAGGGACTTCCGGGCTGTTCTTCGAGAACCCGGGGTGAAACGATCAGGGTACGACTGCATGTTCCCGACAGATTGAGGGTCCGCTTAAGCAGCGCCGAGGCGGCATTGACCGTACTGACTCCGGGAATCACCTCGGCAGCCTCGCCCAGATGCTCTACCAAGGCCTGAAAGGGAGAGAAAAAGGTCAGGTCTCCCGGCACCAAAAAAGTCACCGGCCCCTCTTGTCGCTGTCGTTGCAACTGCGTCAACAATCCGTCAAAAGAATAATCATAGGGGTTGCAGAGCTTCTTGCCAGCCAGCAACTCGGCAAAGCTTTGATCAAAGGGACTGAAGGCATAGACGGTCCGGCTTTCGGCCAGCAGCCGCGCCCCTTTAAGGGTCAGCAATTCAGGATCACCCGGTCCAGCGCCGACAAAATAGACGAGACTCACAACTGGCACTCTTCTTGCTGTATCTTTTGCAAATAGATGAGAAACTCGCGGTTGCCTTTAGGACCGAGAACCGGACTTTCGGTCACCCCCCGAACCCGGCAACCAAGTTCCGTCGCAAGCTGTTCGATGCGCGTCACTACCATGGTGTGCTGTTTGGGGTCGCGAACCACTCCACCCTTGCCGACCTGACCGCGACCGACCTCGAACTGGGGTTTGATCAAGGCCACCACTTCGGCCCCGTCGCCGAGCAGAGACAGGGTTACCGGTAACACCTTGTCAAGGGAGATGAAGGACGCGTCGATCACCGCCAGCGAGGGCGCTTCGGCAAGTTGATCGCTTCGCAAATGGCGGATATTGGTCCGCTCCAGGTTGACCACCCGGGAATCCTGACGCAGGCTCCAGGCCAACTGGCCGTAACCGACATCGACGGCATAGACCTTAGCTGCCCCCTGTTGCAGCAAGCAATCGGTAAAACCACCTGTCGAGGCTCCGACGTCGATGGCCACGCGACCGGTCACCACCAGGGCAAAATATTCCAGGGCTTTGGCCAGCTTCAGACCACCCCGTGAGACATAAGGAATATCCACGCCCTTGAGGCGAATTTCCGCGTCGCTGGCCACAGGAGTACCAGCCTTGTCGACCAGATTTTCATTGACCAGCACCTTGCCGGCCAGGATCATGCTACGGGCTCGCTCCCGCGATAGCACCAGACCACGCATAACTAACAATTTGTCGAGACGTTCTTTTGGGGGCATCAGCACTCGCAACCGCTCAAAACGGCTCAATAAAAGGGCATAAAGGGACGGCCAGAGACCGCTAAAACATGGGTCACAAGACTATCATAGGGGGTGGCGACGGGCAACAATTTTACCGCTCTGTTCCCCGGTTAGCACCAACTGTAAAACAGCAAAAAGACACGGGACAACATCGCTGAGCTCTGTTAAGGTTATGCACTGCTCGCCTCGCCATTGCCAAAGAACCGGCGGCGTGCCATCGATTCATTGCTATTCAAAGGTTTATCATGCCGGGAAAAATTCTCCTTGCCCAACAGGAAACCGTCGCCGCGCAAGCGATCTATCAGTTGTTGCGCGACGAAGGTTATCATATTATGCGCGCAGCCAACCTGCCGGAAACCGAGCGTCTGCTGCAACAATTGCCCGACTTACTATTGCTCGATTCCAACTTGGACGATCTGCACCAGACCAACCGTTGGTCAGATTTGGCCTTCCAGTGCCAACAGGACAGTATTTCCTGCCTGCTCTACTCTTCCCGCGTGCAGGATTGCGGGCTCAGTGACACCGCCCCCTCCTGGGTCGCCGACACCATCAGCCGCCCCGATGACCCGCAAGAGGTGCTGTTCAAGGTTGCAGCCCAACTGACCATTCGGCGCCTGACCTACGAAGCCGAACTGGCTAACAGGCAGCTGCTTAAAAAACAGCAGCAACTCGAAGAGTATCAACGTTCGGCAGCAGAGATTCAAAAATCCCTGTTGCCCAGCCGCCTGCCAGACATCGCCAACCTAGAGATCGCCTGGCGCTTGGTCCCCTGCGAACAAGTCGGAGGAGACCTGTTTAACGTAGTGCGCCTGACCGAAGACACGGTACTGGCCTATGTTCTGGATGTCAGCGGCCACGGCATCTCCTCCGCCATGGTTACCGTTTCGGTATACCAGAGCCTCTCTCCCCATGCCGGTCGTATCGTCCGCCGGCCTCTGAACAAACCGCCTTACTTCCGCCTGCTGTCGCCAGGGGAAGTGTTGCAGCAACTGGAGCAGGAATATCCCCTGGAGCGCTTCGGCAAGCTCTTTACCATCAGCTACCTGCTCATCAACACCCGCACCGGGCACGTTCGCTACAGCAATGCCGGCCATCCACCGCCCTTATTGGCCCGTAGCGACGGCTCCTTTCAAGCGCTCAAGGCCGGCGGCTCGATTATCGGCACCGGCTGTTCGGGTCCCTTTGAAGAGGAGGAAGTCCTGCTGCAGCGAGGTGACCGTTTATTCCTCTATTCCGACGGCATCACCGAGCACAGCAACCATCATGACCAACAATTCGGCCAGGAACGCCTGTTCCGAAAACTGGCCGCCAACAGAAAACGCGCCCTGGAACCGGCCTGCGACAACCTTATCGAAACGCTGAAAAGCCACGGTCAGGATATAATCTTCAAGGACGACGTAACCCTGATCGGCATTGAATACCTGGGCAATGGTCTCCCATAGTTCTCAATGGATCACTTTTCTGCCTGTTCAATCCTTGGCAGCACAGGGCAGGGGCAAGAATTCCAACAGAACCTGATCATGGTTTAAAAATTTCAGACAAAGACTTCCCTTAAAGTCCCCCTGGCGTTAAAGTACAAGCAGTTGCTGCCATTCCTAACCAAACTCTTAGGGAAATCTTTTTTCTGCAGAAGGATGTTTTATGATCAAAGTACTGCTTCTCTCCGACAATACTGAAGCAGTGTCGGCCTGCCAAAAGGCCCTTGCAGCACTGGGGGTCGGCTGTGCATGGGCCGGCAGCGTTGCCGACATGCACCGGCAACTCGTGAGCACCCCCTTTAACGGCCTGATCCTCGACGTACTGACCACCGCAAAAACCTCCCAGAAGGAAAAAACTCTCATTCAGGAAGTCTCGGAGTACTACCCCTCCTTGCTGATGCGCTGGAACACGGCGACTCAAAAGGCCAGAGGCTTGGTCTACGGCGAGATTCTTGACAAAGAAGACCCTCTGGGAGATTTCATTACCCGGTTCTGTCGCCCCGAGCGCGCCCTGGTCTATCGAGAGAACAAACGATACGACATCCACTTCAATGCCTTGCTGAGTTTAGACAAGGGCCTCTCCAAAGAACTGGTCGAAAAGACCGTTACCCTCGACCTGTCGCGAGGTGGCTGTTTTATTATTTCCAGTCGAAACTGGCAGAACATCGATCACGCCTGGCTTCGCTTGCTTGAACTTAGAGACCCCAGCCCCATTCGAGTACAACTCTGCTGCTATGTACCCTGGGGAGCACAAGCTCGAATTCCCGGCATTGGCGTCAAGTTTATAGACCTGCAACCCAGTCAACAGCAGGAAATTCATCGACACTGCGAAGATCCCCAACTTGGCCCCTGAATCAGTGCCGGCCGATACGGCCCGTTATCCCAGACCGTCTCGCCCCGTTGCCACGATATGACCCGGTTTTCCCCTGCCCTGCCATAATCATTACCTGAGATCTTCATATTTCTTGCCTCGGATCAATTTCTTCGGTTACTGTTCTGGGCTATTCTAAGGCCCAATGACAACCGCTGCCCGAGAAGGAGAAGTTTCCCGTGTCTAACCTCAACAATACCCTGGCAGCTGCCGCCACCGAGGAAGCCGCCTATCGTCCCTATCCCAGCAAGCTGTTTGTGGAGACCACCACCCATTGCAACCTGCTCTGCCCCATGTGTGTCAAACAAGCAGATGACAGTCGGGTTATCGACGGCGACCTCAGCCAAGAAACCTTCGCCGCACTGGAGCCGGTCTTTCCTCACCTGGAATCCTTAGTACTCAACGGTATCGGCGAACCTCTGATGCACCCCCATCTGCTCGAATGGGTCGCCAGAGCCCGAACAAAAATGCCCGACAGCGCCTGGATCGGCTTTCAATCCAATGGCCTGCTTCTCGATAAGCAAACGGCTTTGAAACTGGTCGATGCTGGTCTCGACCGAATCTGCCTGTCGGTAGACGGAGTCAGCCCCGACACTTTCAGCAAGGTTCGCGAAGGCGAGAGCCTCAGCGACATGGATAATGCCTTTGCGGTTTTGGCCGAAGCACGCCGCGCCCGGCCGAATGGTCGTCTCAAGGTCGGCGCCGAATTCGTCACCATGCGCGAAAACTTCAGTCAACTTCCTGACACAGTGCGCTGGGTAGCCGAACGGGGAGCCGATTTTTTTATCGTCTCACAGGCCCTGCCCTACGGTCCTTCAGATGTGAATCAAATCACCTACCAT
>MAXT01000051.1 GCA_001751225.1 Desulfuromonadales bacterium C00003107
GTGCTGCGCGAAGCGCAGCGTGGAGCACACCCCCCGGATCAAACATCAAGCTCTCAGCTCAAACCAGCCATGCAAATCCAAATATTTGGGATGTACATTGTGGTTGTTCCCACGCTGGTGATGGGTTAAGGGTGGTCGTTGCCGTAGATACCCTTCTGGATATAAGATTAGGAGACATCGCCATAGGAGAGAAGAAGCATGGGTCAGAACTACGACGTCATCATCATCGGCGCCGGCATCATGGGCTGCAGCACAGCATTGGAGCTCTCAAAACGAGGGTTGAAAGTCGCTGTACTAGAAAAAAGCACGATCGGCACCGGCTCAACCGGTAAGTCCTCGGCAATCATACGCCAGCATTACTCGAATGAAGTCACCGCCCGAATGGCACATCACAGCCTGGCTGTCTTTCAGAATTTCTCGGACGCAGTGGCCGGTGAGTGTGGTTTCACACAAGCCGGTTTCCTAGTTCTGACCTCCGCGAGCGATGTAAAAGGGCTGCAGGAAAATGTCGCCCTCCATCGAAAGCTAGGTATTGAAACCGAGATCATCAACCGTGATGAAATTCGGAAGCGTTGGCCGTACATCGCACTTGGCGAAACGACCCTCGCCGCGTATGAGCCGCAATCTGGGTATGCGGACCCGAACCTCACATTGAACGGCTATGTTCAGGCTGCTAAAGATCACGGGGCACGTGTCTATCAGGAAACCCTCGTTTCAGGAATACGTCTCTCCAGGGGAAAGGTGAACGGAGTAGATACTCCACTTGAGAGCTTCGAAGCCCCGGTGGTCATCAACTGCGGCGGTCCCTGGGGGGCCGGGATCGCCCGCTTAGCCGGCGTTGAGCTGCCCATTAATTCATGCCGGGTGCAGGCTGCATTCTTCCGCCGGCCATCTCCCAATAAAGACCACCATCCTGTTGTAGCGGATTTCGTTCACGCCGTGTACTGGCGCCCAGAAACAGGCAATCTGACACTTGTCGGCTTGATTGATCCCGAAGAAGAGAATTTCATTGTCGATCCTGACGCCTACAACGAGAATGTCGATTTCGACTTCATCGCCGACGCCGGTGAGCGTTTGATTAAACGGTTCCCCGCACTCGAAGATAGCGAAAGCGCAGGCGGGTTCGCGGCGTTATATGCAATCACACCTGATTGGCATCCCATCATCGATGAATTAATTATAGGGAGCGGACTCTACGTCTGCGCAGGTTTCAGCGGCCATGGGTTTAAGCTTGGTCCAGCCGTGGGCCTGATGACCGCGGACATGGTCACCGGTGTGGAGACGCCGGGAATGGAACGGCACCTATTTCGTCGAACCCGCTATGAAGAGGGCAAGCCCATTCGCGGGCAGTATGATTACAGCATTGTGGGATGATCTCTACCGAGCCATCACAATGTGTCAACAATACATATAGTAGATTTCATTCAACGGCGTGCTTATTTGGAAATTCAGTGAAATCAAATAAACTGTCATATTCAGAGAAGAAGCTCTTATCCTCAAGAAGAACGTAATTCCCCCCTAAATAGTAGTTGAAAATCACACGGAAAGTATTTACGGGTGAAATGGTCTCGTAAAGATCCTGACTGCCACCATCGGGTAAATAGTAGGCATTGAGAATCGACATCCGATCGCGAATGCCTCTCCCAATTCCATGATCGCCTTGAATAATAATGATTGGTGGCCTTGATGAGAATTCGAGGATTTTGTCGATCATCTCCAAAATTTCAGTATTCAGATACAGGACTTGAGCCCGATACTTAATTATCTCGGTTTGTTCGGTATCAGGATTATCAATGAAGGTGAAAGGCTCCTCGAATGTTACTCCATCTCCTTCAAGTCCAAAAACGTAGGGAGGATGTGGGGAAACAATATGGACAAATACAAATTTTGGAGATTCTAAGTGTGGTACCCAATTGCCAGTTCTGTCTATGGCAAAAAGCACCCTTTCTCGATGAGCCCAGAATGGGCTCTCGATTGCTTGATTAAAATCTTCAGATAATAGTGTCGCCGTATCCTTAAGGATGAGCCCACCGGAGTTATGAATCAGCATTGCCTCAAACGCATTAACTCGCGTCAGAAGCAGGTCCCCAAAGCTTTTCTCGTTGGGTGACAAGAAATAATCCGCATCTCTCCATCCAGACCAATAGTATCCACTGTCAAACGCGATTGTTGAATATCCCAAGCATCCCAATTCCTTGCGCACGAGGTTGTTGCCAATACTTAAAATCCCTTCGTGATCGAGCCCTTCTCCTACCACATATTCGCCGTCACGCTCGGTATAGTAAGAAAAATTAAGGGAGGACCCGAGCGAAATTCCCGTCCTTGCATAATTACTTTGACTCCAGTTCGCAATATAAAAACCCCTTCGTACTAATTCATCCAAAAATGGCTGATTATCAAATTCATACGTGTCAGCCAAAACATCTTTCCTGGCATAAGCGTCTAAAATTATGTAATAAATATCTGGTGGATCTGTACCTTCAGGAAACGACAAATGGCATAAAGAAGGATCAGTAGTCGACGTATGCTGGGCACGATTAAACGCAAACTCGGATTGAATGATCTGAAGGACAGGATAAATTACGAGCAGGACCGACACGATATTCAAGTATAAGGTCAAATCAGCGATCTGCCGTCGCCGTCTAACCCATACGTACACAAGACTCAGGATGACGATGTTAAGAGGGATGAGATATCGATGTCGGAATACCGCTGAAACGATAGGGAATCCCTCTTTGAGTCCGTGATAGATGTGACCATAGGAAAGAAAAAGAAGAGTGCTAACCGAGGTTAGCACTGCTGCTTTTTGCCAACAGCCAAGGAAAAAGCGGTACACCATTAATAATAGGCCCATTAAGACAAGGATAATAAATACACTGCGTAATGCATCCTCAAACCTTACCTCTCCTGCATTATGTGCAAGCAGGGCTAACACTGGATAGAGGCTGAATAGGAATGGATATAACATTAATCGTTTCATGTGTTTCCTGGTCTTAATGATTAATCGAAGGAGCCATGGTGGGCGCGATTCCCAATGGTCCCATTTTTCACATTAACATGATTATATTTATCTAATCTTTTTCGACGAGGGTGAGCATGGTCACTGTTAGATGAATGAATCCAGATCATTCATAACGCAGCGCCTCTACCGGTTCAAGATCGGCAGCGCGCTTGGCTGGGTACAAGCCGAAGAAGAGACCCACTGCGGCGGAGAACATCGTCGCCATCAGAACTGCATCAATGCCCACGACAGGGTTGATATCCGCATTCGCGGCAGCAGCAATAGCACCTACGAGCATAGAGAGCGCCCATCCCAGAACGATGCCGATGAGCCCTCCAAAGA
>MAXT01000052.1:0-324 GCA_001751225.1 Desulfuromonadales bacterium C00003107
TCGTAAGAGTGGTCCGAAGCCGATGCGCAGTGTGAGAACGATCTTGGACATCCTCACGCTTTCTCCAACGCCGAACGGTGCCGACGGAGATGCCGAGTTCCTTGGCAAGAGCTCTCTCCGAC
The DNA here is from genome assembly GCA_001751225.1 of Desulfuromonadales bacterium C00003107. GTDB lineage: Bacteria > Desulfobacterota > Desulfuromonadia > Desulfuromonadales > Syntrophotaleaceae > Syntrophotalea_A. Next base: position 123 of record MAXT01000052.1, read on the forward strand.
TTGTCAGACTGCTGAAGATAGCGCCTCGTTTTAGGAGTGGTTGTGGCATTGGCGTGCAACTTAAATAGTCATGTCGCCTTCCTTCAATATTCGCCAGCAAGAATTTCAAAGAGCATATCGCAAGCAAGAAATAACGGGTAGTTCTTTTTTGGTACTGAATCGTCAGAGACCTGACAGCTAGTTACTGATAAACCCTAGATAA
>MAXT01000052.1:332-4435 GCA_001751225.1 Desulfuromonadales bacterium C00003107
GAGACATACTAGATAACGCGAGAATCAATTTAAGACAAATACAAGACGGCCCAACCTATGGGAAACAGGTTGGGCCGTTCGATGTTCTGGTAATCGTGAACCACGAGACTTACTTTATGTGAGACACGACGGTCTGTTGTGCTTTGGGTCATTTGTTATGATAACGATTTATGCCATGCATTCATGGTTTTGTCATGATAATGGTATGTTTTTATGAGTGTTGCTCCTAGTTTTTCGTATAAGTTATTTGCTCCTCGGTTTGATTTCTCAGTCAGAATCACGTATGGACTCTCGAGGTTGTTTTTTTTAAAAAAGGACTCTAGTTCATTGATTAGCTTATCGGCAAGGCCGTTACCTCTAAAATCCTCATGGACAACAATAGTTCTGAGCTGGGCTTTCGGAAAGTCCTTCATGTGATATTTTCTTGTACTTCTGAAGCGCAATCCGGTTAACAACCATCTGAAAACCGTGGGCGAGAAAAGTCTTAAATTCGCAGCTAAAAACAACTTTATTTTTAGCGCAAAGTCCAGAGAGCTTGTGGCGTTATAGTCAAGAGTGCCCAGGATTATACCAGCTAGCCGACCGGTCTTATCAAAGACTATATAACTGCAGGATTGTGGATGTTTTGAAATGTTCTCATAATAAAGCGCGCCAAAGCGTGGCCCTAACTTGGAAACAAGTGCATTAGGGATAGAGGATGCAATCAATTCGGCAATATCTATCCAATGATTATTCTCAGGAGTAGTGATAAGGAACCCGCAATTTATGTCCTGTTTTGACATCAAATATCCCTAAGAGAGGCCAACGACGACCAGAAGGGGGTACTCACCACCTTTCTGGAGTAACTTTTAGTAAGGGCGGGGGAGTGTCTTCGGCTGTTGACCATTTTAATAAAGATTACCTGAAGCCCCCCTGAATTCCAGACCCTCCCACTTTATTTTTTGTTGATAAGGATATGCAAGAATAGGAGCGGACCTGTCTGATGAAAAAAGCGACTAGGCGGAAAAAGCGACTGTGGTGTATGGACCCGGTCGCTTTATGGTGGCCATTTTCTCCCTGTTTCTTGACACCCCATACGCCATTGATATGCTTTTGTGGGGGCTCGGGAAAGCCCTATGCCAGCATGTCGAAGTTACTAAAGGTGCGTAGCAGGGCATGTCCTCGATGTTTTATAACTTTCTTCTCTCTTGCACGGAGCGCGCGGATGTTCAATAAAAATCTCACCATTCCACCGCAACTGCCTATCTACCCTCTGCGCAACCAGATCATTTTTCCCCATATGATTTTTCCGCTGCTGGTGCAAAGTCAGGGGATGGTTCCCATTGAAGAGGCTCTGCGCCGCGATCATTTGCTCGGTCTGGTGCCGCTACTGCCCGAAGATGCTCCAAGAGGCCTGCATGAATTTAATTCCATCGGCACGGTTTGCCGTATCACCCAGGTCTTTCGGTTTCCCGAGGGGGGAGCCAAAGTGATGCTGGAGGGGTTGGTTCGAATTCGACTGCTTAGTGCCAGCCAGCAGGTGCCCTTTGTGCTGGCTACGGTCAAGGTGCTCAACGATCCGCCGGGCCGGGGACCCATTGCCGAGGCCCTCACCCAGAGTGTCAAGGCTCTGCTCAAGGTGGCTTTGGCTTATGGTCGGCCACTGCCGGGTGAGGTTTTGAAGATGATGAACCAGGTCAATGAACCGGGCGAACTAGCTGATCTGGTGGCTGTCTATCTGACCCTTGATTTTGTCGATCAGCAGCGGCTCCTTGATTCTCTGGAGCCGCTGGAGCGACTCAAAGAGATCTATATGCTGTTGACCGCCGAGGTGCAGAAACTGCAGGTGCAGGGCGAGGTGCAGTCCGAGGTTGCGAAACGGATCGGCAAGAATCAGAAAGAGTATTTATTGAGGGAGCAGCTCAAGCAGATTCAGAATGAACTCGGAGATGTCGATCCTCACCAGGCGGAACTCAGCAAATTGCGTCGGGCTCTTGAGGATGCCGATTTGCCGGAAGAGGTGGCCACGGTCGCCGACCGAGAGCTGGAACGTCTGGGGAGAATCAACCCTTCATCGCCGGAATATAGTGTGGCGCGAACGTATCTCGAATGTCTGAGTAACGTGCCCTGGGGTCACGGGACTGACGATGTGCTGGATATTGCAGCTGCAGAGCAGACTCTGGACGAAGATCACTACAATCTCAAGGAGGTCAAGGAGCGCATCCTCGAGTTTCTGGCCGTACACAGCTTGAAGAAGACCCTTAAGGGGCCGATCCTTTGCCTGGTGGGACCACCCGGGGTCGGCAAGACCTCCATCGGTCGCTCCATCGCCCGGGCCATGGGCCGAAAATTCATTCGTATCTCACTCGGTGGCATGAAGGATGAGGCGGAAATCCGCGGTCATCGTCGTACCTATATTGGCGCCATGCCGGGTCGCATCATTCAGGAGATTAGTCGGTGCAAGGCCAATAATCCGGTTTTCATGCTCGATGAGGTGGATAAGATCGGCCAGGACTTCCGTGGAGATCCATCTTCAGCGCTTCTTGAAGTGCTCGATCCGGAACAGAACGATACCTTTACCGATCATTATCTCGATGTGCCATTTGATCTATCGCAGGTCATGTTCATCACCACGGCCAACGTCATGGATCCGGTTCCGGCTCCTCTGCGGGACCGCATGGAGACCATTCGCCTGCCCGGCTACAGCGATGAGGAGAAGCTGCAGATTGTTCTTAAATATCTGCTGTCGAAGCAGTTGGAAGAGAATGGTTTACAGGATTATCCCCTTGAATTTGAGCAGGATGCCATCTTTAAGATTATTCGGGAACACACTCGTGAAGCCGGAGTGCGCGCGGTGGAACGCCAAGTCGCAGCCATCTGTCGCAAGGTGGCTAAGGAAATCACTCAAGGGGGCGTGCCCCGCACCCTGATTAATGCAACGGATGTCGATAAGCTACTCGGGCCACGGCGCTACTATGCCGATGCGGCCAGCGAGGAGGATCGGGTCGGGGTCGCTACCGGTCTAGCCTGGACCCAAACGGGCGGGGACATCATTTTTATCGAAGCCTCCCGGATGGTCGGTAAAAAAGAACTGATGCTGACCGGCAGTCTTGGCGATGTGATGCGCGAATCGGCTAAGACGGCTTTATCCTTTGTCCGCGCCCATCATGCTGAATTTGGTATCGAAGCCGATTTCTTTGAGCAGAGCGATCTGCATATTCATGTGCCGGCCGGTGCCATCCCCAAGGACGGTCCTTCTGCTGGTGTGGCGATCGCCACCGCCCTTATCTCCCTTTTGACCGGTTGTCCGGGCCGACGAAATGTGGCCATGACCGGCGAGTTGACCCTGACCGGCCGGATATTGCCTATCGGTGGGGTTAAGGAGAAGGTGCTGGCAGCCCATCGAGCCGGAGTCACCACGGTGCTGTTACCGGCTAGCAACAGCGACCATTTGCAGGAAATCGACGAGAATATCCGCCGTGAAGTGCGCCTGGTGTTGGTCGACAGTATGGCGGATATCGTAGCCGAGGCTTTGATCGACAATCCCCTGGTTAAGGTGCGGCGTCTGCTTGCTGACAGCCCCATTTTCCCGTCTAATCCTTTGCCCTGAGGACTGTCGCTGATTAGCCCTTGCGGTGGGTTAGCCCTTTCGGTATATACTGAGTCATATAGCTAGTTTCCATCCGGAAACGGCCCTTTTCCCCAATCTCTGCGTCAATCTGCACGTTTGCTTGTGCGGCGTAAACAGCTACGCCTCCGCGCAACCGCTTGATTTTCTTGACCTTGGGAAAAATTGCTCGTTTCCCATATGAAAACTACACCATGTCCATCCTGAGTTTCCGGATGGGCACTAGCAAGTTTCATGTTGTTAGCCTAACTGTGTCAGGGGAGTACTTGCATGCTGATCAAATTGATTGGGCGGCTTTTGGCCGCCTTGCTGTTAATGAGTGCCGGGGTATCATCATTACAGGCCGCTACCCTAGCGCAAAAGGTTAAGGAACACACCTTTGCCAACGGTCTCAAACTGCTGGTGGTTGAGCGACCGGGAGCGCCGGTCTTTTCTGCCTACCTGACTGTTGGGGTTGGCGCGGTGCATGAATCGAGCGGTAACCGCGGAGTTGCCC
>MAXT01000053.1 GCA_001751225.1 Desulfuromonadales bacterium C00003107
GGGTATGGACCTGCAGAATCGCCTCGCGGGCCCGCCAATCGGGCCGGCCAAGCACCACCTGGCGGTCGAAACGACCAGGACGAAGTAGAGCGGTATCGAGCACGTCGGGACGATTGGTGGCCGACAGAACGATGACCTCTTCGTGGGATTCAAAGCCATCCATTTCTGACAACAATTGGTTAAGGGTCTGCTCTCGCTCGTCGTTGCCCCCTCCAAGCCCGGTTCCTCGAGAACGACCGACAGCATCGAGTTCATCGATAAAGATGATGCTTGGCGCACTTTTCTTGGCGGTGTTGAACAGATCACGGACCCGGCTGGCACCGACCCCGACAAACATTTCGATAAACTGGGAAGCCGAAATAGAGAAAAACGCCACCTCCGCTTCGCCAGCCACTGCGCGGGCTATCAGGGTCTTGCCTGTACCGGGAGGACCGACCAGCAATACCCCACGAGGCACCTTGCCGCCGATGCGGGCGAATTTCTTGGGATTCTTCAAGTATTCGACGATTTCCAGCAACTCTTCTTTAACTTCATCAAGCCCGGCCACGTCCTTGAAGGTGACAGGGGAGCGCTGCTGCAGATAGAGTCGGGCGCCCGACTTAGAAAAACCACCCATTAGCCCGCCGCCAGGCCCCTGGCGATTGCGTAGGCCTTTGAGAATAAACCACCAAACACCGATGATCAGCAGCCAGGGCAAAATATAAATCAACCCTGTGCTCCAGGGCGAGGGTTGTTCTTCCTGCCGCGCCTCGATCTCCACTTCATGTCGCTCAAGTGCAGGAAGCAGCTCCGGATCTGGAATCGGGGGTAAAACAGTCTTGAAGTTCAGATAACCGGTCTCTTCGGTCTCAGGACCGGAAGACTCGGCAACCACCGCTTCGTGGAATTGCCCCCTTACCCCCTGCCCTTGAAACACCAATTTCTCGACGTTGTCATGCTCCAGTTCAATCTTGAAGCGACTGTAGCTGATGCTGATCACCGGTTCCTGGCGCTTGGGCGCCATGGCTAGATAAATATAGTTAAAAAAAACCACGATCACCACCAGAACCACCATCTGGCGCCAGAAATTTTTATTCATATCGCCTTTTCCGATGTAATTGTAATTAGTTTCTGTCCGGAAACGGCTCTTTTCCGTAATCTCTACGTCAATCTTCGGCCTTGCTTGTGCGGCGTACCAGTGTACGCCTCCGCGCAAGGCCTTGATTTCCTTGATCTTACAGAAAACAACTCGTTTCCAAACCAGAAACTCGTCAGAGTCCATCTGGAATTTCCGGATGGGCACTAATTACTTTGCAGATATGTCCGTGGACAGTCGGCATTTCTTTAATTAAATGCGAAACAATTATATCAATGTACCGCAACTTGGCAACCGCGCCATCCCGGCTACATAACCCGTTTCAAGTACGCCAGCAGTTGCCTTTAGCCTCCGATTCTGCTAGAGTCGCGCTCCATCTCATCCAGGCTGCCCGGTAGTACCAACGAGGCGAGGACCGTTCTATGTTTAAATTTGATTTGCTCAACACCGATCGTTCCTGCGCCGCGCGGCGCGGCCGGGTTACAACGCCCCACGGGGTTATCGAAACACCGATTTTCATGCCTGTTGGTACCCACGGCGCCTTGAAAGCCATGACTCCGGCCCAGGTCGAGGAGACAGGTGCCCAGGTCATCCTCTCCAACACCTACCATTTGCACCTGTCCCCCGGGGAAGGTTTGGTGGAGAAAGCCGGCGGCCTGCACCGCTTTATGAACTGGAAAGGACCAATCCTGACCGACAGTGGCGGCTTCCAGGTCTTTTCACTGCCGAAAAAACGCATTACCGAGACGGGGGTCTTCTTCCGCCATGAAAACACTGGCGAAGAGATCTTTCTCGGCCCGCAGGAGGCGATGCAGATTCAGAACACCTTGGGGGCCGATATCATCATGGCCTTTGACGAATGCATCCCCTTCCCTGCCACTCACGATTACGCCTCCAAGTCGATTCGTAAAACCCTGCGTTGGGCCGAAGAATGTATCAAGCACCAGACGCGCAAGGATCAGGCCCTGTTCGGTATCGTTCAAGGTGGAGTCTACGAGGACCTGCGCCAGGAATGTGCCCGAATCATGGGGGATATGGACTTTCCCGGCTATGCCGTCGGCGGCGTCAGCGTCGGCGAGGGACTTGAGTTGCTGAAAAAGGTCGTCGACTACACCGCCCCCATGCTGCCGGTAGATAAACCACGTTACCTGATGGGAGTCGGGCTTCCGGAAGATATTCTCGAAAGCGTCGAGCGCGGCATGGACATGTTCGACTGCGTGATTCCGACCCGCTACGCCCGCAGCGCCACCCTGTTTACCAAGCGCGGCAAAATTCGCCTGACCAATCGCCGCTACCGCCGGGACTTCTTTCCCGTCGACCCGTCCTGCGATTGCTACTGCTGCCGCAATTTCAGTCGCGCTTACTTGCACCACCTGTTTCGCTCCAATGAAATACTGTCCGCAACTCTGTCGGCCATTCATAATGTGCAGTTCTATATGAACATGATGAGCCAGGCTCGGCAGGCTATCGAACAAAACGATTTCAAGGCCTTCAAGACAGAGTTTCTCGGCGAATACCTCTCCGGAGATTGACCACAGCTGCGGTTCAGCCGATAATGGCGCCATGAACCGCCGACTGCCCAATCAACAACTACCGGCCGACCTGGCCCGGCGTCTACACCGCGCCCTGACCGCCGACAAGGAGCAACTCTACGACTGCCTGCAGGATCCCGCGCCGGAAGTGCTGCGAGCCCTGCTGAAAAACCCCGCTCTGCAACAGGAGCACCTACTGGTGCTACTGCTGCGACGGAACCTGCCAGAAGACCTGCTCAAGGCGATCTATCACCTCGACCCGATCAGGGACAGCCGCACGCTCAAACTGGCGCTAGTTAAAAATCCCGTAACCCCGACCCCTATCGTACAAACCCTGCTGCCCCATCTGCACCTCTTCGAATTAGTCGATCTCTGTTGCCGGTCCGGTGCCTCTACCGACCAACGGTTGGCCGCCGAACGGACCATGCTGTTGCGAATAGAATCCGAGCCCCTGGGTAACTGCATCACCTTGGCCCGCCGAGGCACCGCTACGATGGTTGGCGAACTGCTTAACAAGGGAGAACCGCGATTGATGGAGCCTTGCCTGAATAATCCGCGACTCAAGGAGGCGGCAAGCGCCCGATTTTTACGGGGCCCGAAAGCAACCGCCGAGACCATCTCTATCATCGCCCGACATCCCCGCTGGCAAAAACGGCCCAATCTTCGCCAATCGGTGCTGCGCCACAGGCACACCCCCCTGATCTGGTTTACCTTATGGTTACCGAAACTTCCGCTGCGCGAACTGCGCACCCTGCTGTCGCGCCAGTCAATCCCTGCCCAACAAACCCTGATCCATAATGAACTAAAGCAACGCAGGCCTGAATGAAACCTGTCTATTGAAAATATAACTATACTTTGACCATACTTGCATTTTCGTCTTTCGTTATATGACCATAATATGGTATTTTGTTCCGCCTGCGGAAGCGTGACACCGCAGCCAATAATCACCCCCTAGTGCTCCCTGTTTAGCCACCGCTTACAAACAGGGGGTTTTATTTATGTTGCCAGTACGGCTAACAATTAATAAAGATGACCATGATAACTCTGCTGATTGTAGACGACTCTCCGATTGCCCGGCAAATTCTCAAAAAATGCCTGCCAAAAGAGAGTAATTATTCTGTTATCGAAGCGTGCAACGGGCAAGAAGCATTGGAGAAGTTCCGCCAATACCGGGCCGAAATCACCTTCATGGATATGACCATGCCGGTTATGGATGGCTTTCAGGCTATCGCTGAAATCAAACTGATTGACCCGGAAGCCATTATTATTGCCCTCACAGCCGACATACAAAAAAAAGCCAAGCAGCGCATTAGCAGTCTTGGCGCCCTGATGCATCTGGCCAAGCCGGCATCCCCACAAGCTATCAGGGATGCCTTGGCCAAGGCTGAACAAGCCCTTCGGGGATAGATCGAAGGGAGACAAGATGGCAGAAGTTCAATTTTCCGTCCTGGAAAAAGACATCCTGCAGGAGCTAATGAATATCGGCTTCGGACAGGCGGCAGCCGACCTGGCCCAGGTCATCGATCTCTCCATCGAGCTCAGCGTCCCCGATATACAACTCTTTAAAGCCCGCGATCTGCGTGAGCATATTGCGAATGCGGTAGATAAAGACCAGGAGTTCAGTCTGGTCGAACAGTACTTTCTTGGCAAGTTCAAGGGCATTGCCCTGATGGTCTTTCCTGCCAAAGCCGGCAAGCAACTCGTTTCCCTCTTCGGATTACAGGACCATCGCAACTCACCGTCCGAACGCCTAGAGCTATTGGAAAAAGAGGCGATGATAGAAGTCGGCAACATCCTTATCGGAGCCTGTGTTGGCAAGATCACCGAGTTACTCAACGATGTGGTCATCTATTCACCACCACGAGTCATGATTCACGACGTACGTAACAGCGCCCTGCCGAAAAGCATCTTTGACCCCTCCAGTATGGCCATCTCCATGAAGACCGTTTTTCATTTTGAGCAACAGGAAATCAGCGGCCAGCTATTTTTGATCGCCAACCAGGAATCCATCGCCTGGCTGAAATCGGCCCTGCATGCTTTCATGGAGCAGTACGAATGATTTTCAATCAGATTTCCGACATGATTAATATGGGCCTGGTAGTACTGGACGAGGACCTGAAGGTTCACTTCTGGAATCGCTGGATGGCTCTACACAGCGGCATCGACTCTGAGGAAATCGTCGGTCAAAGCCTGTTTGACTTCTTCCCCAATCTCAACGAGCCCAAGTTCCTGCGCAACTGCCGAGCGGTCTTTACCTTTGGCAATTTTGCCTTCTTCTCCCAGAAGCTACACCGCTACCTATTTCCCTTTCGTCCTGCCTACAGCGACAAGGCCCGCTTCGACTACATGCAGCAGAGCTGCACCATGGGACCGATTCGGGATGAAGACAAGAGTGTTCGCTATATCTTTTTGTCAGTGAACGATGTGACCGAGGTGGTCAACTATGAGGAACAGTTGATCGAAATGAATCAGAAGGATGCACTGACCGGCATCTATAACCGGCGGTTTTTTGGTCAGAAACTGCAGGAAGAGTTCGTGCGTAGCCGACGCCATAATCGACCTCTAAGCCTGATCATGATCGATATCGACCATTTCAAGCAGGTGAATGACAACCACGGCCATCAGGTCGGTGACGAGGCCCTTAAAGCCTTTTCCGCCCGGGTAAAGGACCGCATTCGCAAAACCGATATTCTGGCCCGCTACGGTGGTGAAGAGTTCGCCTGTCTGCTACCGGAAACCAGTGGTTCGTCGGCCCTGAGACTGGCCGAAGTTCTGCGCCGAATCGTCGCCGAGGAAAACTGGGTCTGTCGGGATGTGAGTCTGCGGATGACCATCAGCATCGGTATTGCCGAGGGGCACCCGGAGATAGCGGACGGCGAAGCACTGCTTAAAAAGGCCGATGACGCTCTGTACGAGGCCAAGGCCGGGCGCAACCGGGCAATCCTCTACGACTAAGGCGCCTGCCCTTATTTACTCAGCAAGCCTCTTCTCTAAGCGCTGCGCAGCGACAGCCAGCAATGACTCTGCCTGGCCCATCGCCGGCTCCGTACTCATTCCCCCCGCTATGGTCTGCTCGCACAGGGCCAGACCGACCTCCCTGCAACGAACCGGTTCAAGCAACAGCTGCCCGGCCAGCACAACCTTCATCACGCCCCCCCCCTGATTAGCCTAATTCACTGCGTTGTTCAGGATTGCTGCGCAATAATCTTGGCGACGATATCAAATACCTCCTGCTCCTCGATCCAAAGCACAACACCGTTGCCCTCTTCATCGCTACCACAAAGATACCCTGCTCCATCGGGTTGTCCTCCGCAGGTTTTGCAGGAAGCATGGACTTCCAGGGGATGATTTTTATCCATTTTCATAATAATTTGTTTTTGCGACATATACCCTCCTTTTACATCATTGCCAAATGCTGCGTAACTAGCAGAAACCGGATCTACCTCAATCGCCCAAATCAGTATCAATGAAACCGGCGCTTGCAGCTTAGTTTAGAGATTTACTCAACAATTGTGTGGCACGCCCCAGAAGTGGGTCAAAAAAGAGTGGGGCATGCCTCACTCTATAAAACACAGACCATTCATATTTTGCCTTATTCCTTGGGAGGTTGCATAGACATAATGAGTCAACACTTAACAGCCTAGCAATTTACTCCTAAAAAAAAGACACGCTCTCAATAATTCCAAACACTTGCATTATTGCAGGACATCCTACCTCATCTGCTCGCACAATCAATTCAAATCTGGCATAACAATTGCCATTAGTACGATTGATCAGATGGTACCAGCAGGTACTCCTTGGCCACCAATTTATAGCAAAACAGGCCAAAGTTGATTCTGTAAAAGCACCGGACCATCTCACTAATAAAAACGAAAAGGCTATGGGACATCATAAGCGAGGACAGCAATTGTAACGATCTGCCTATTTGTCTAAATAACATGAATTCTCGAATAACAACCTCAGGAGAAACGAATGATCAAATTGAAATTGCGTGCTCAGATTCTAGTCCCAACTCTGCTTGCTGTGGTTATCGGTATGACTGTGGCCACCCTGCTGTCCTATCAGGCCTCTAAAAAGGCCCTGCATAGTAGCATAAAAAAACAGATGCAGCAGACAACTGTGGCGCTGAGCAAACAGATCGACAACTGGGTCGACGACCTTGCCAGCGACATCAAATCCCTGGCCAACCAAGATGTGATGCGTGCCCCCCTTGAACAGAGCGGAGACACAACGGCTTCTGCCAACCGTGTGCTGCAGGAAATGGCCAAAGAGTACGGCAGCTATGAATTGCTGGCCATTGCCGATCAGAACGGCACAGTAGTGGCTGCCTCAGAGCAACGCTACGTTGGAGAACTGAAAATCGCTGATCGCGGTTACTTTCGCACTGCTCTTGGTGGAGAGGCTACTATCTCCGAAGCTATAAGAAGCAAGGTGAGTGGCGAACCTGCCTTTGTAATAGCAACCCCTGTTGAGCTCAACGGAAAGATTCAGGGTGTCTGTATCGGTGTCGTCGATCTAACTCACTTCGCCAATGAGTTCATTAAGCAGATAAAGGTGGGCAACAAAGGTTATGCGTATCTTATAGATAGCAAGGGCCGCTTTCTCTCCCATCCCAAGGCGGCACTAATTCTGGACCGCTCACTCAGCGAATTCGACTGGGGCAAAGAAGTCCTCAATGAAAAACAGGGCTTCAAACAATACCCCTGGGAAGGCAAGTCCAAGATTGTAGCCTTCGAATCGGTAGCGAAAACGGGTTGGATCATCGCCGTCGGCGCTGAACTGGATGACATCTTCTCCTCAGTAACCAAGATCCGCAACACCAGTCTGCTGGTTGCCCTGCTGACTCTGCTGGCAGTAGGCGCAGTGATCTACTTCATAGCACGCCGAATAGTTGGTGCAATTCAATCCGGAGTTCAATTCGCCGAAACCATCAAGGCCGGCGATACCCGTCAGCGCATGGAAATACAACGTGACGACGAAATCGGACAGCTTGCCACGTCCCTCAATCAAATGGCAGAAGGACTGGCCGAGCATGCTGAGATGGCAGAGAAAATAGCCGAAGGCAACCTTAATGTAGAAGTTAGACTCGCTTCAGATCGTGACCAGTTTGGCAAAGCATTCCAGAAAATGGTCTCCCAGCTTAATGAGGTATTGAGCCATATCCAGGTATCCGGAGAGCAGATTGCCAGCGGTTCGGTTCAGGTATCAGATGCCAGCCAGAGCCTTTCTCAGGGGGCGACCGAATCCGCTGCCTCCCTAGAAGAAATCAGCGCTTCTATGACGGAAATGAGCTCTCAGACAGCCCTAAACGCCGACAACGCCAAACAGGCCGACCAACTGGCCAACCAGGCTCGCAGCGCTGGCGAAGAGGGCAATAAGCAGATGGCAGAGATGATGAACGCCATGACGGAAATCAATGAGTCCGGCCAGAGCATCTCCAAGATCATACGGGTCATCGACGAAATTGCTTTCCAAACGAACCTATTAGCTCTCAATGCTGCCGTCGAAGCAGCACGAGCAGGCCAACATGGAAAAGGCTTTGCCGTTGTTGCAGAGGAAGTCAGAAACCTGGCCGCCCGTAGCGCCAAGGCGGCTAAGGAAACCTCTGAACTCATCGAAGGTTCGGTGGCTAAAGCTGCAAATGGTACCCAGATCGCTAATGGCACAGCCAAAGCACTGAAAGAAATTGTCGGCAATGTAGCTAAGGCTTCAGATCTGATCGGAGAAATATCCGCCGCCTCCAGCGAACAAGCCGAAGGTATTTCCCAAGTCACTCAGGCCCTTGGTCAGATAGATCAGGTAACCCAAACCAACACGGCCAACGCTGAAGAAAGCGCCGCAGCTTCTGAGGAATTAGCCAGCCAGGCTGATTTGTTGAAACAAATGCTGAGCCGTTTTTCCCTGACATCAGGCGCCGTCCCTTCGGGTATGAGTCGCGCAGATTCTGCCCAGCCTGCGGCCTCAAAAAATCTGAACATAATGTCGGGCGGTGTCAAACCTAAACAAAATCCAGAAACCATGATTGCTTTAGACAGCGCCGAATTCGGCCGATATTAACAAAGAAGTTGAGAATTAACCTGCCAGCAAACAGCCCCCACCGGTCAAGAGACCGGTGAGGGCTGTTTGTTTAACCAGCGGTAATCATAGACAAAGATTCAGATTTCAACGATGTGAATTCGGTTGCGTCCGCCCCCCTTAGCCTGATAAATCGCTTTGTCGGCCGTGCTGAACATGGCCCTTTTATCAATTTGGGGATTCTTGCTGTTAAAAGTGGCACCGCCCACGCTGACAGTCACCTGCAGCGACGCCTGATCGGCGGGAATAATCATCTCCTCGATACCACGCCGGATTCGCTCGGCAAAGACCTCTAGGCCTTCCCTACCTGTCTCAGGCATGATGACGGCGAATTCATCGCCACCATAACGAACAACGATATCGCAGCCACGCATAATCTGTATTATCTTTTCGGCAACCCGGCGCAACACCGTATCTCCGGCTAAATGGCCGAAATTGTCGTTGATCTCCTTGAAATAGTCAATATCGAAGAACAACAGGGACAAGGCGTGTTCATAGCGCCGGGATCGCTCCAGTTCTTTCTCCATGAGTTCCTGAAAGTAACGATTGTTGTAGAGACCGGTCAATTCGTCGCGATAGGCCAATTCTCGATACTTTTTATTGGCGTCGATCAGCTTGCCGACATATTTGCTCGACTCTTCTTTGGCCTGTTTCAGGTCCATCACCAGCTGTTCGTAGCTGCAGTTGAGCTTGCCCAGTTCCTGATTGGCGTCCTGCAGCATCTCGGAAAGGGGCCTTATCTCATCACCGGACATATCGAAAAAGCTCAGCACCTCGTTGGCACGGGTGGCGACAGTGTCGATAAGCTCTTTGATTTCCTTTTCGGTCAGGCCGTAATCGCTCGTCAGGGTCTGGAAAATATCGGCGACATTATTTCTGCTCTGGCTGCTGTGGTAGATCGCGGAAATCTTGTCGGCCAGGTTCAGAAGCTCCACGCCTGTCCGATAATGGTACGGCGCGCAATCAGCGCGATGGTGATAAAACAGCGGTAGGTAGATACTCTCCGGCAATCCCCATTCCTGAAGCAACGCTCCGCCCAGTTCGGCATGGCACATACCAAGGAACTGCCGTTCGATGATATGGCCAGGCGTCTCAGTGCTGTTCTTCAGCGCCAGAACTTCCCTATAGGAATCGGGGCAGTGCTGAAATAACACCAGAACGCCAATATCCTGCAGCAGACCGCTGACAAAGATGTCATTACTGTCATAATTGCGCAGGGAAGCAAGCATCTTGGCCGCAACCGCCGCAGTAACGGAGCGTTTCCAGAAATATTCAAAATCAAAGACACTGGTTGAAGCACCCTGGCACTTTCGAACGATAATAAATGAGAGGGCGATATTTTTCAGAGCATTGATGCCGAGTATCGATAGAGCGCTTTCAATGTTTTTTACCCGGCCGCCAAAACCATATATGGAGGAATTGGCCACCCGCAGCAGCTTGGCGGTCAGCGATGGATCAGCGGAAATGATCTTAGCCAACCCAGCAAAGCAGCTATCATCGTCCTGCACCGCTTGCAGAATGCGCATAACGATATTGGGTGGAGAGGGAAGCTCTATCTTCTGGCCGACTAAGGACCGTACCTCTTCAATCGACCGCATATTTCTATTGGCAGCTCCAGCCTCTACCCCGGTTGAACTATATTGCTCTGGCATAAGTTATTGCCCCCCGAATCGAAAATGGATAGGTCATTGCCATGCCTGTTCCCTGACTTCCGGTAACGAACAGTGGTTAAATAGATCTCTTACAAAGTGCTTGGATCGTCGATCCACGACTAAACCTCAGGCGAAAACTTCAGGCGCCCCCTGCATCATAAGTCAATGCTCATGGAATAGTGCCTTTTGTACAATTCTTTGTCAACACCCCAGAGCGCAGCGTACAAAATCCCTATTCCATAGCTACAACAAAACAATTGTTGAATCCATGGCCTTCAATGGAGAGTTTCGCCGACTCGGCAGCATCCAGGGAGGCATATTTACCGACCCGAACACGAAAGTAATTGCTACCGTTGATTAGACTGCGATAGACACTGGCGGTGCCGAACCGGCTGCGCAGTTCTGCCGCCAGCCGCTGTGCATTGGAGTCGGAACTGAAAGATGCCACCTGTACGGCATAACTATAGACCTGATCACTAGCGGTCAACCGATAAACGGTTCGGCCACCAGCATCCTGTTCTTGAAAACCCAAAGCCACGACTTTGACCGGGGCGGTACCTGGCCCGACGACACCAAGCTTGTCCGCCGCCGAATAGGAAAGGTCGATAATTCGCCCCTCAATAAAGGGGCCACGATCATTGACCCTTACCACGATCTGACGGCCGTTAACTAAATTGTGCACGCGAACAGAAGTACCCAGGGGCAAGGTCTTGTGAGCGGCGGTCATGGCGTACATATTGTAGATCTCGCCATTGCTGGTTTTGCGACCATGGAATTTACGGCCATACCAGCTGGCAAGCCCCTGTTGAACAAAGCCCTGATGACTGGCGAGAGGCGTGTAACGCTGCCCGTTAACGGTATAGGGTTTCTGGTGGGGCTTCAAACTGGCGGTGGCGGGGCTATCCAGCACTCGGGTCCGATACCCCCCCCCTCCACAAGCGGTGCATAGCAGCAGGGCACAACCGACAGCGACTGCTCTAGAAATACACTGATAAATCATAGCGATTTTTACCTCCGCAGACACTTGTTACCGGTAGCAAAACAACCCATTTCAGCCTATCCAGCCGCCAGTAGGGATTCAACCTCATTCAGGGTGGGAATCGCGGTCCGACCGCCGAGAGCGGTAGTCTTGATAGCGGCGCAGGCGGCGGCAAACCGGACCGTTCGGGGTAAAGGCCAGTTTTGCAGCAAGCCGTACAGATACCCACCGTGAAAAACATCGCCGCAACCGGTGGTGTCAACAGCCTTCACAGCAAACGCCGCCTGATAAAAGCTCTTGCCATCCTGGCACAGAGTGTGGCTGCCCGCTTCCCCATCTGTAACAGTCGCCGCCCGGCAACCGTAGGCCAGCAACAGCGGCAGGGCTTCCCGCACCGGTCGACCGGGAAGCAAATGCTCTGCGAAGCGCGCGGAAACCACCAGATGATCGATCAGGGGCAACAGCTCTGCGATGCCCGTCCGCCAACTACCGCCATCGAGCACCGTGGTTACGCCGTTCTCCTTAGCCTGCCGAGCTGCCGCCAAAGCCGCTTCCAGCTGGGAACCGTCCAGATGCAACACGCGACTGCTGAGGATCAGTTCGATGGGCAGGTCTTTCACCAACAAGGGCCGACAGTTGCCACGATGGCAAAAAATGGTGCGCCGACCGCCACCCTGTTCAACGGCGATAAAGGCAAACTGGCTTCCAGCTGTTTTATCAACCAGCAGATACTGGCAATCGACCCCTTCGTCCTTCAAACCGCGACTGATCCGGCGCCCGAAATCGTCCCCGCCGATGCGTCCGACAAAGGCACTAAGCACGTCAAGACGGGCCAAGGTCACCAAAGCGGTGGCCACGGGACCGCCCCCTTGGATGAAGACATTGTTGAGATCACACTTGCTGTCTACGGGTGGATACCGGTCCAGGCTACCGAGAATATCGAGGGAGCATTGCCCCAATCCAACCACCGCAATCGCTTTATTCTCCACAGGGATCTCGTCGGGAACAGGCTTATTCCTCGACAAAACTCATGGCCCGCAGCTTTGCATAGCGCTGCTCCTTCAACTCTTCGGGCGAAAGCTGTTTGAGTTCATCGAGATGCTTTTTAAGATAAGTTTTTACCTGCTGCGCGGCTGCTGCATGGTCGCTGTGAGCGCCACCTAGCGGTTCGGGGATCACATCATCAATGACACAACCGAGTTTGTCGATGTCCCGAGCGGTCAATTTCAAAGCTTCGGCCGCCAGTTCCCCCTTGGCGCCATCCTTCCACAGGATAGCGGCGCAACCTTCCGGAGAAATCACTGAATAGACCGAATATTCCATCATCAACACGCGATTACCGACGGCAATTGCCAGCGCCCCTCCCGATCCGCCCTCACCGGTAACTGTCACGATAATCGGCACACTGAGGGCGGCCATATCACGCAGATTGCGGGCAATAGCTTCGGCCTGGCCCCGCTCTTCGGCACCGATACCAGGAAAGGCCCCTGGCGTATCGACAAAGGTGAAGATCGGCAAGCCGAACTGTTCGGCCATTTTCATAACCCGCAGGGCCTTGCGATAGCCCTCAGGATTGGGCATAGCAAAATTACGCCGCACCTTTTCCTTGGTGTCCCGCCCTTTCTGGTGGCCGATAATCGCGCATGGCTCACCGTCGAAGCGAGCGAAACCGCAGACCAGAGCGGGGTCATCGCTATAGAGACGGTCGCCGTGGACCTCGAACCAGTCGCTAAAGATATGCTCGACAAAATCGAGGGTAAAGGGGCGATTGATGTGCCGGGCCAGCTGAGTCAGTTGCCAACGGTTGAGATTGGAAAAGATCTCCTTGCGCAGCTTTTCCGCCTTCTTCTCCAGCTTCCGAATGTCGGTGGAAAAATTGACTTGGTCAGTGGAATAGTCGCGCAGTTCACAGATCTTACGCTCCAGTTCAACCAAGGGTTTTTCGAAGTCAAGATAGAATTGCATCAGCATCTCCTGACTGCCCCCCCCTAGGGGATGGCAGATTCAAAATATAGCAGGCCATTGACGGACGGCCTGGTAAGCCCATTGACGGACAAAAAAAGGCGACCGGAACGGTCCGTGGCCAACCTTGACCAACCTTGAGCCAGTTTAACGGTTTTAGTCGAAACTGAAAAGGCCAGAAAAAACACCTTTCAGCACCCGCAAGTTAAAGACCACGAACTATTCAAACGTCACCACATTATAACCGAACAAACGTTCGGCCTCTTCCATTATTTCATCGCTGGCAGCTACCAGCAAATCGTCGGGCAGCTTGAGCAGGGTTTCACTGCGATTAGGTATCAGCAACCGCACCATAGCTCGGCATTTGCCGCGATGGCGAGCCACGATATCCCTTAGCGCCCGCAGCTGATCACTATCGAGACCGGTGGTGTTGATACGAAAAATGACTCGGGTGGTCTGCTGCAGATTGACGTCCTGCAGGGCCACGACCTTCTGGGCCATGAGCTTGCAGGTTTCCTCGCCAACATCGAGGGTGCCAGAAACAAGAAGAGGCGCTTCGCCCCTCAGCAGCTCCATCGAAGCTTGGTAGACCTCGGGAAAGACCACCATCTCCACGAATCCACTCAGATCCTCCAGAGTGACAAAGGCCATGCGGTCGCCCTTTTTGGTCACCAGCTCCTTGAGCCCTGCAACGACGCCGCCGACCTGAACTTCCTCCTTGTCGCCCCGCTCCTGCAAGCCTGCAGTATCGCAACTGGCGAAGCGTTTCAGAGTGTCGGCATAACGGTCCAGGGGGTGGCCGGTAATATAAAAGCCCAAGGCCTCTTTTTCGAAACCAAGTAGTACCTTTTCCGACCATTCCTCCACATTCGGCAGTTGGCCGTAGCCATTCCCCCGCTGAGAAACTAGTTCTTCGGTGCCGAACAGAGATTCCTGACCTGCCGCTCGCTCCCGCTGAACCTTCTGGCCAACATCCATGGCGTCTTCCAGCACCTCCAGGTACTGGGCACGCTTGCCTCCTAGGGAATCTAGCGCACCGCATTTGATAAGCGCTTCTGCCACCTTTTTATTGACCTTGCGTAGATCTGCCCGTTCACAGAAATCATTGAGGGTGGCAAAGGCCTCGTCTTGGCGACCCTCCATAATCGCTTCAACGGCCGCGCCACCAACTCCTTTAACGGCACCGAGACCGAAGCGAATCGATTTGTCGTGCACGGTAAATGAACGGCTTGAGGCATTGATGTCCGGGGGGAGCACCTCGATGCCCATGGAGCGCACCTCATTGACATTCTTAATAATCTTGTCGGTGTTTTCCATGTCCTCTGTAAGCAGGGCGGCCATGAATTCCACCGGATAGTGAGTCTTAAGATAAGCAGTCTGGTAAGCAATCAGAGCGTAGGCAGCCGAGTGAGACTTGTTAAAGCCGTAGGCAGCGAACATCTCCATCAGGTCAAAGACCGCCTCGGCCTTCTTGAAGTCGAGCTTGTTCTCCTTGGCGCCGGCCATGAAAAGGTCTTTCTGCTTGGCCATCTCCTCGGGCTTCTTCTTGCCCATGGCACGGCGCAGCAGATCAGCGGCGCCGAGACTAAAATTGGCCAGTACCTGGCCGATAAGCATTACCTGTTCCTGATAGACAATGACCCCATAGGTGTCCTTGAGGATTGGCTCAAGTTGCGGAAAGTCGTAAGTGACTTCCTTCTTGCCGTGTTTACGCAGAATGAAATCATCGACCATGCCCGAACCAAGGGGACCGGGGCGATAGAGAGCGCAGGCAGCGATGACGTCTTCAAAGCAGCTTGGTTTAAGTTTAACCAGCATATCTTTGATACCCGACGACTCGAGCTGAAAGACGCCGGTGGTATTTCCAGCAGACATCAGGCGATAGGTCTCGGCGTCGTCATCGCGGATCAGCTCAAGGTCAAAATCAGGATCCTTCCCCTCATGAATCAGGCGCACCGCGTTCGCGATAACAGTCAGAGTCTTGAGGCCGAGAAAGTCGAACTTAACCAGACCGATCTGTTCGACATACTTCATGGTGAACTGGGTCACCTGGGCACCCGACTTGGGCTCGGTATACAGGGGTAGATATTCGGGCAGGGGGTTAGGCGTCACCACCACCCCGGCGGCATGGGTTGAGGCGTGGCGGGTCAGACCTTCGAGGGCCAGGGCTACTTCCAGCAGCTTGGCCACCTGCGGTTCTTTGTTAGCCAGTTCCTTGAGCTTAGGCTCCTGCTCCAAAGCCTCCTTCAGGGTGATATTCAGAATTGCAGGTACCAACTTGGCGATCTTGTCCACATCGCCGTAGGGCATATTCAGAGCCCGGCCGACGTCGCGGACCACCCCCTTGGCCATCATGGTGCCAAAGGTGATAATTTGGGCGACGTTGGCCTCGCCGTACTTCTTCCGCACGTAATCGATAACCTCTTCGCGGCCATAGATACAGAAGTCGACGTCGATATCAGGCATCGACACCCGTTCCGGGTTGAGGAACCGCTCAAAGAGCAGGTTGTAGGGCATGGGATCGATATCGGTGATGCGAATGGCATAGGCCACCAGACTACCCGCGGCGCTACCACGGCCAGGTCCCACCGGAATTCCGTTATTCTTGGCCCAATTGATGAAGTCGGCAACGATCAGAAAATAACCGGGGAAACCCATGGAGCGAACAGTTTCCAGCTCGATTTCGAGGCGGTCGCGATAATCCTTTTCCTGTTCGGCAGAAAAGTCAGGACGCCTCCGTCGAATCTCTACCAGACGTTCATCGAGACCCTTGCGGGAATCGTCAGCCAACACTTCATCGAGGGTCTGTTCCTCGGGTTTTTCGTATTGCGGAAAGTGGTAAGTGTTGAAATCGAGTTCCAGATTACAGCGCTCGGCGATGGCCAGAGTGTTGCTCAGAGCCTCGGGCACCTCCTTGAACAGCGCGGCCATTTCCTCGGGGGATTTGACGTAGAATTCTTCGTTGGGAAACCGCATCCGGTTAGGGTCGTCCATGGTCTTGCCGGTCTGAATGGACAGCAATACCTCGTGGGCGTAGGCATCTTCGCGGGTCAGATAGTGGCAGTCGTTGGTTGCCACCAACGGCAGGCTAAGTTCCCTGGAAAGCTCGATAAGCCCCTTGTTAGCCACATCCTGCTCGGTAAGGAAGTTTTCCTGCAACTCGAGATAGAGCCGGTCACCGTCAAAGATACGGGCCATTTCCTCGGTGCGGCGCTTGGCATCGGCCATCTTGCCTTGATTAATCAGGGACGGAATCTCGCCGCCGAGACAGGCGGTCATGGCGATGAGTCCTTCGTTGTGCTCGGCCAGAAGCTGCCAGTCGATACGGGGCTTGTAGTAGAAACCTTCACGGTAAGCCGCAGACACCAAGTGGCAGAGATTACGGTAGCCAGTCAGGTTCTGGCACAGCAGCATAAAGTGATGAGAGGCTTCGGAAGGTCCACGGGCGCTGGTCTTGTCAAACCGGGAACCGGGCGCCACATAGACCTCGCAACCGAGGATCGGCTTGATGCCCGCAGCGTGGGCTTTACTGTAAAATTCCACGGCGCCAAACATGTTGCCGTGGTCAGTCACCGCCAAGGCTGGCATCTGGCAGGCCACGGCGCGCTTGACCAGGTCGCCGATCTTAATGGCGCCATCGAGGAGACTGTATTGACTATGAAGATGTAGATGTACGAAACCGGGAGGGGTCATTAAATTGTCCAGCAATATGTGGCAAAAGGACGGCCCCTAGCGGGAACCGGGTTTAAATAAAAAAACCGATATCGGCGGACGCTTAAAAGCGACGATGACCGGCTCGGAAATCAGTCGGGAATTTTACCACCGACCATGGTTAAGGGTCAACCGCCAGCAACCATGACAACAGTCTGCAAAACCCTTGATTTGGCGTGCGATGCGGCAGCAAATTTGCCAACTGCCTTTTCTGCAATATGGGCAGAAATCGTTCTTTTCCTGGCCACCCCTGCGCAGGCCCCGAGGAAACTTTTTCCGAAAAACATCGCCTTTTTAAACAAGTACAGGGACGCCAAAATGGGCAAGAAAATCGACAACCTTAATCAGCGGCAAGCCGATCAGGGTTGTGTAGTCGTCCCCGTCCATCCGCTCCATGAGACTGATACCGAGCCCTTCAATCTTGAAGGAGCCTGCGCAATCAAAAGGTTGCTCCCGCTCAAGATAGGCAAGGATCTGCTCGGAGGAAAGCTTGCGCAGGGTCACAGAATAGCAGTCGTAATCGGTCAATGACTCGCCGCTGGCGGCATCGTAGATACTGATTCCGGTGTAAAAGGTGTGGGTCTTACCAACCATTTCTCGCAGTTGGGCAACGGCCTGCGGTAGCCCTCCTGGCTTGCCGTGAATCTGTCCGCGGGGGTCGACAAAGACCTGATCCGCACCAAGGATCAGAGCATCGGGATACTTCTCCGCCAAGCTTTTGGCTTTATGAGCGGCAAGATGTTTGACCAGCAGTTCGGGAGCCACCTGCTGATCGATCTGCTCTTCATAGAGGGGAGGCGCCACATGAAAGGGAATTCCCAACTGCCGCAGCAATTGTAGCCGATAGGGGCTGGTTGAAGCTAACACCACCGTTCTCATAGCTCATTTCCCTTTCTGTTCAAATCAGGTCATTCTACCTGCAGACAGGCGGGAAATGCAATGATTACCAACTCAATTATCAAGCGGTGTCAGGCCACTGCAATCCAGCAAGGTTCCCCGGAACCGATCAGACCGTGCCTGGTCCCTGGAACATAATGAGGAACTGTCTGTTTGGTGTCCTCTGCAGCGTTAGAAGACCGCCCCGTGTCGTTAAATGCAAGGGCCTGATAAAGAGCAGCGCAAACCTGGTCACGGTCAATCCGGTTGAAAAAACTGTTCAGCGCCAGACGATCGAACCATTCATCGGCAAAAGTAACTCCTTGGCGGGCCCCGACTTCCACTGCGACCTCCCCTTCATACCAGCCATCGCCGAGTATACCAGAAATGACCCAGGTTGATTCTTCCGAGGAGCTAAGTTCTTGATGATGGATCACAAAGTAGGGACTGGCGGCCACTTCCTGTTCGAGCTGCAAAACGATCATGATAGGACTCCTTTGCTGATGGGTTGCCTTCAGCAAGGAGTCTAGAACCAGAGCGTGACAGAATATGTCACAACCATTCAGTCGGCAGAATTTTCAATAGCGAGAGCCTGTCGCAGGCCACAGAGAAAGGTGTCGCGCAACGAGGCTGGTTCGAGCACTTGGACATGGGGCAAAAAGGAATAAAGCCAGGACAGGATCTCCTTCTCACCACCGGCATGCAAGGTCAGGATCAGGGCACCGTCGGCCTGCTCCTCAATCTCCTGACTGCTATGCCAGAGGCGCTCTCGCACAAGATGGGCCACGGCAGCAGCAAATCGCACACGAATCAACAGCGGCTCTTCGGCCACCAGCCCAAAGGCACCGCCGGTAAGATGCTCGATGGAAAAATCTGCCGGCAGCTCAAAACGCTCTTCGCCAACGGTGATCGCTTCGATACGATCGACTAGGAACAGCCGCAGCCCTTGGCGATTGTGCGCATAGCCGCCGAGGTAGAGAGAATCCTTGTAGAACAACAGGGTGTAAGGATCGAAGGGGTAATCAGCGGCGGCGCGCTGGGCGGGAGCATAGCGAATGGTACAGCACTGTTGGAAGAGCAACGCCCGGCGCAACGCCTCGAGTATCTGGCGCTTACCACTGTAATCCCGCAGGCCCTGAAATCGCGGAGTCACCACCTCGGCCAGGCGCTCCAGATGGGCCACGCTACGAGGTGGCAGACTGGCGCGAATCCGGCCAAAAACGGCGTCAAGATCGTCTTGAAAGGGGGTGCCCTGCAAAAAAGCCAGCTGCCCGCGACAGAGAAACAGGGTCATCAACTCAGGCAAAGAAAAAATAATAGGGGGGATTTTACTGAAACCGGTGAGAAAAGAATAGAGCACGCTACCATCGCCGCCGGCTTCCTTGATCAGGGGATAACCGGCTTCTTCGATGGCTTGCAGATCGCGATAAACAGTACGGCGAGTAACGTCACACTCTTCGGCAAGCTCCGCCACAGTAGCTCCGTGGCGAGCTTCAAGCAAGCGGATGAGGTCGTGCAACCGGGCTGCCTGACTATATTTTTTGGCCGGTTTTCCCGGCCCCTTGCGGCCGCTATGCTTGCCGGTCTTAGCGGAAGCCACCGGTTCTTATTCCCACTCGATAGTCGCCGGCGGTTTACTGGAGATATCGTAAACCACCCGATTGACCCCCTTGACCTCGTTGATGATACGGCCGCTGATATGAGCCATATCGGCATAGGGCAGAGGATACCAGCCGGCGGTCATGAAATCTTTGGTCTCCACCGCCCGCAGAGCAACGACATACTCGTAGGTACGACCGTCCCCCATGACCCCGACGCTCTTGACGGGGAGAAAGACAGCAAAGGCCTGACTGATCTTGTTGTAATGACCGGTGCGATAGAGTTCTTCGATATAGATGGCGTCGGCTCGGCGCAGGATATCCGCGTATTCCTTTTTGACCTCGCCGAGGATACGTACCCCGAGGCCTGGTCCCGGAAAGGGGTGACGCCAGACCATGGCATGGGGCAGGCCCATCTCTTCGCCAACGGCCCGCACCTCGTCCTTGAACAGTTCCCGCAAAGGCTCGAGCAGAGACAATTTCATGTAGTCGGGCAGACCGCCGACATTGTGGTGGCTTTTGATATTCTGGGCCTTACCGGTTTTGGCCCCGGCCGACTCGATAACGTCGGGATAGATCGTACCTTGGGCCAGCCACTTGGCGTCGCTGAGTTTAGCCGCCTCTTCCTCGAAGATATCGACAAACAGACCGCCAATAACCTTGCGTTTCTTCTCTGGATCACTGACTCCGGCCAGACCATCGAGAAAGCGCTGTTCGGCATCGACCCGAATGACTTGAACTCCCATATTCTCAGCGAAGGTGTCCATGACTTGATCGCCTTCACCCAATCGCAGCAGGCCGTTGTCGACAAACACGCAGGTCAGTTGATCTCCGATGGCGCGTTGAATGAGGGTCGCCGCCACCGATGAATCGACACCGCCGGAGAGACCGAGAATCACCCGGTCGCTGCCGACCTGCTGACGAATGCGAACTACTGCATCCTCAATAATCTGACCCGGCGTCCACTGGCCGCTGCAACCAGAGATGTGCCGCACAAAGCGGTCGACGAGCTGTTCGCCGCGTGGGGTGTGGTTAACCTCGGGATGAAAC
>MAXT01000054.1 GCA_001751225.1 Desulfuromonadales bacterium C00003107
CGTGTTCCGCAGATGCGCGATGGCCAGTACTCCACCGAGATATTTTCTCATTATCAGCGCTCTGAACAGGCGCAGGTTTCTTAGTCTCCCTCCGCTCAACGAGAACATCCAACTTAAATTATTTGGCCATACAGATGATCGCCCGCACGATTGCATATCGTCTTACCTGTTGAGCTTTAGTCCCGTTGATGATACCTAAAGAGAAACTTACTGTATTAAACAGCGGGAAAGGGTCGATGATGGAGAGAAACAAAGCCATAGAACTATTTCTCAAGCGTTTTTTCGGCAGGACTTCCGAAGATCTGTACGCGCTGATCGATGATATCAGCGTCATGCAGAAACGCAGCAAAAAGGAAGTACTGTTTCTGGAAGGGGAAGAAGGAAGCGCGCTGCACTTTCTCGTCTCGGGTCGAGTTAAGCTCTATCGATCCAACGAAGAAGGCAAGGAAGCGGTGATCCGATTTGTTCAGCAGGGGGAATTTTTTGCCGAGATTCTTCTGGAGCTGCGTAACCGCTATCCGGTCAACGCCGTGGCCCTCGAGGATTGTACGCTGCTGCTGATCGATGTCCACCGACTTTTTGATAAGGTTCAAAAGACTCCGGGGCTGGCCATGGCCTTGATCGGTGCCCTCTCCCAGCGCATCAGTTATCTGCTCAACCGGGTGGAACAGCTGGCCATCGCCGATGTTCGGGAACGCTTCGTCCGCTATCTGCATCTGCTCGATCAGACCCACCGCACCGGGGTCGTTTTTCTGCCCGCGCCGAAGCGGGAAATCGCTCTCTTGCTCGGTACCACTCCCGAAACTTTTTCACGACTTTTGAAAAAGCTTTCCGAGGAAGGGCTGATTCAGGCCAGCGGCAAGACGATTCAACTGTTGGCAGGGTTCAAAGAGTTGACCGAAAGTTCGAACGAAGGGAGTTAGAACCCGCCGTCAGCTGGGAAAAACGCTGCAACAGAGCTTGCGCGACAGGAGTAATTCGCACCCCTTGTTGCAAGGCAGCAGGATCGAACCCGTATTCGATCAACTGCTCACGTGAAAAAGTGAGATAATCCGCCATGATTTCCTCATCGAATTCGGGATGAAACTGCACCCCCCAGACCCGCTCAGCGAAACGAACCACTTGATGCGGTTCCTGCGGGCTGGTGGCCAGGACCTGGGCACCGGGTGGCAAATGCAGTACGCTCTGACGATGAAACAACTGGGCGGAAAACATGTTAGGCAAGCCGCCAAACAGAGGGTCGGAGCAGGCATTATCGGTCAATTGCACGGTCACTGTACCGAATTCGCCCCCACCTGGATGATCACCCACGGTGCCTCCCAGAGCCTGGGCCAGTAACTGATGGCCGAAACAGATACCGAGCACTGGCACACCGAGCGTCACCACCCGAGCCAACCAGCCAGAAAACGTTTCGTTCCACTCTTGGCGCTCGGTGACCATGGCGTGGGACCCCGTTATCACCAGAGCAGTCACTGTTTCCGCTGAAGGCAAAGCTTCGCCGGCAAAGGCGGCGACCACCTTCAGCCCTCCGCACTTAACAGCCAACCCCGCCCCTACCCAATCGGTAAAGTCTCCCCTGTCCTCAGCCAACGCCGCAAAGGTGCGTCCCGCTTCTATAATGGTAATCTGTTGTCCCATCGGCCCGTTCCTTTGATATTTATCGCACAGATCGTTGCCACCAGCTTTTAGTTTTGCCATTAACGGACCCGTGGGTAACAAGAGCAACGACAGGGAGAATGTCGTCTGTTTTGGGCTGCTAGCGACGAAAAGCTGGGAATACTGTCGAATTTTCACACAGGGCGCAAAAGTATTTTTGTCCTTTTTTGTGCAGCGGTTACACCTCAACGAAACTGGACTACGAGACTCTTCAACGTTTCGATGCATCTTAAGGATCGTGAGACGTCAAAGCTTTCCATCTCGGGCCGCCAACAGCAAGGTGATCGCCCGCCACAATCGCCAGCGATCGGGCAGTTCCGGCGCCACGTCAACGTGCTCTAGGCCCTTCACCAGAAAGAGGTGAGATTGCCCCTCCGGCACCGCCCTCGCCAGTGCCACACTCTCGGCATAGGGAATCATCCGGTCCTGCAAGCCGTGCACCAGGATCAGCCGGGAAGACAGGCGGGACAGATCCCTGCCAGCCAGATTGAGAGCGGCAATGTCTTGGCGAATGGCGACCGGCAAGGCCTTCAGCAAATGCGCCACGCGGCGGGGATCCCTGTTACTGACAAAAGCATGCAAAGCCTGTCCTTCTTTCCCCAGGCCAGCTACCAAATCGTCTGTCGATGCTGTCAAATCGGCCAACTTGCGTCGGGTCATCTGGCGGAAAATCCGGCGGTCTTCGGCATTGCCCAGACGGTGGATATTGCTTGCCACAAAAGCCCAGGTGCCGTATTCGTTGGGCGGCAGATAATGCCAGCGTTCATTTTGCCGATAGTAGCCGGTGGTGCAAAAGGTCAGAACCTGCTGCAGATCGTAATAGGCACCGACAGCGAAGACAAATTGCACTCGTTGGCGAATCGGCTCATCGATGGCCGCCAGCAAGGCCGGGCCGGCGGCATAGCTGAAGGCCGCCATACCGGCTCTTCCCTGCGGGGCCAGTTGGGGATTGGCAGCCAGCCAGGCAAAGGCATCCGCCACCTCGCCGACATCGGCCGGGCTCACCCGCAGCTGCCGCAGACCGGGCAGATCGGGCACCAGGACGGCAAAACCGGCCCGGGCCAGGGTGGTGGCAAAAGCTACCAGGCGCGGATCGTCCTTGCCAGTCTCGGCCACCCCCGGAACGAGCAGCAGCGCCGCCCTGATCTCTGCTGCCGGCCGATAGAGATCCCCCTGCCCCTGGCGACCGTCCGTCCGGTAGCGAACCCCTATGCGCTGCGGCTCACGTGTAGTGCGTTTGAGCCGGCTCGGTTGGTCGCCAGCGGCGATATCGGCCAACACCAGAGCCGCTTCATAGCTCCGCCAAGGACGACAACCACACGCAGCGAGCATCAGCCAGACCACCAGCAATGCGAAAACCGAAAATTTTCCCTGCTTGCCCATCATTCCAGCTCCGCTAATAGACTCTGCTCCTTCCATCAGTCTATCGTTTGGCCGCCAGTATCTCAACTCGGACGTTCAAACATTAAAAAAGGGAGAGACCAATAGGTCCCTCCCTTTTTATGCAGTTCATCAGCTTAAATCAAAACGCTACTTGGTATTATCGGCAAAATGACGGCTCAAAAAAAGCTCTGCCCGGTCAACGGGATGGGGACGGCTGAAGTAATAACCCTGTACTTCCTCGCAACCGCAACGGCGCAAAAATTCAAGCTGCTCCTCGGTTTCGACCCCTTCGGCAACGACCTTCAGCTTGAGGCTATGGGCCATAACGACAATAGCCTCGGTGATGGCAGCGTCATCCGAATCGGTGGTGATATCCCGCACAAAGCTGCGATCTATCTTGATGCGATCGATAGGGAAGTGCTTGAGATAGCTGAGCATGCTATAACCGGTACCGAAATCGTCAATAGCCAGTTTGATGCCGCGCACCTTCAGGTCGGTCAACGTCAGCAGGGTCTCTTCGGAGCGCTCCATGACGATACTCTCGGTCAGTTCGATTTCCAGATACTCGGGGTCGAGGTCGGTCGTCTGCAAGATGCGATCAATCCGGTCGATAAAATCAGCCTGTTTGAACTGACAGGCTGAGATGTTGACCGCCATGCGCAAACGGTCAAATCCCGCCTGATGCCATTTTTTGGCCTGCTTGCAGGCCGTCTCCAGTACCCATTCGCCGATAGACAGGATCAACCCTGTCTCTTCTGCCAAAGGAATAAATCGAACCGGCGAAACACTGCCAAGAGCAGGGGAATCCCAGCGCAACAGGGCTTCCATACCGATAACCCGACCACTTCCCAGATCAATCTGCGGCTGGTAATGGAGACTCAGTTCCTGCCGCTCTAATGCCTGCCGCAAGTGTGTCTCCATGGCTAGGCGCTGACAGGTGACAAGGTTCATCTCCGGCGAATAGAACCTATAACAACCCACACCCTGTTCCTTGGATTTGTGCAGGGCGACACCGGCATGTTTGACCAGGGTATCGACATTGCCACCATCCGTAGGATACAGAGCCAAACCGATACTCGCCGAACAGTACAAGGGTTGGTCAGCCAATTCGATCGGCGCGGACAGGGCAATCAGAATTTTCTCGGCAAGAAAAGAAAGATTTTCCGGGCTGTCAATATCGGGCAGGACCACAGCGAACTCATCTGGGCCCAGTCGAGCAAGGATCGCGCTTTTTTCCAAACAGTCCGTCAAACGTTCGCTGACTTCTTGCAGAAGCTGGTCGCCTATATCATGGCCGAAGGTATCGTTGATACCCTTGAAACGATCGAGATCAAGGATCAATACACCGACGGGGTTCTTTCCTACCTGGTTCAACAGATCGACGCAGCGTTCCCGGAATAGTTGCCGATTGGGAAGACCGGTCAGGGTGTCAAAATAAGCCAGCTGACGGATCTCCTGCTGGGCCTGCAGGTGCGGAGTGATGTCGTGCACCAGGCTGATGCAGTAAGTTACTTGTTTCTGATCATCATACAACCAGCAGGTTGAGACATGGGCCCAGAGGGTATCACCATTTTTGCACACAAAACGTTTTTCATAATCAACGGACTGACGCTGACCGTCCGCCGCTTCTTGAAACAAACGACGGGTCAGAGCCACATCGGCGGGATGGGTAAAGTCATAGGTGGTTTTGCCAACCAGTTCTTCTTCTGAGCACTGCAACATCTTGCAGAAGGCAGGATTAATCTGCAGAAATCGTCCATCCACAGAAAGAGTCGCCATACCGGCAATCGCATTGAGGAAGATAGAGCGAAAACGCTGCTCGCTCTCCAGCAGGGTCTCTTCAGCGCGGCGGCGTTGGAGGCGACCGGCCGCTTCGCGAAGTTCACGGTCAA
>MAXT01000055.1 GCA_001751225.1 Desulfuromonadales bacterium C00003107
AGATAAAGATATGGGTGGTTATCGGGATATTAATCGTGGCGGTAGCCGTAATAGCGGGTTTATTTGAATTTGAGCGGTCGGAATTGGGTAAACCAACCGTTACGGGAATAACGCAAGATTTGGGCGAATTCACAGCGACGAAATCGGAAATTCTGACAAGTGTTGTCATGAAGAATCCCAATCCGGTTCCTATCCCTCTTGAAAGTATAGAAGCTGATGTGTTTATGAACGGGATAAAAATAGGAGAAATTTCGTCGGTGGGCAAAACAGAGATAGAAGCGAGCCAGGAATCCATATTAAGACTGTCCACTAAAATAGACAATCACAAGATTCAGGACTGGTGGGTGTCGCACATAAAAAATGGTGAGAGAACGAATGTGAGGGTCCGGGGAAATTTGATCTTTGACCTTGGACTAACGAAGCATGAATATCCTATTGAGTTTGAGAGCAGCCTAAAGACCGATATTCTTTCTGATTCATTTTTAGCATCAGAAGGAATCGAAGGGCGTTCCGCAGCATCTGCATTGCTAACTGTCATGGATGCGGACAGCCGTTTTGGAGCGGTGACGGCTGAAGAAACGGAGATAATTACTACGGTAATTCTGAGTAACGAGGGAGATATTCCAATTTTATTAGCGGGATACGACTATGAGATCGTAATGAACGGAATGAAGTTAGGAGAAGGTAAAGTAGCGACTAACGATATGCTTGCACCTGACTCCGCTGTCACAATTAGTTTGATAACTCCACTTCAAAACGATAAAATTAGTGATTGGTGGGTATCACACATGAAGAACGGTGAGCGAACGGAGCTGAAACTAAAAATCCAGCCAGTTGTTGAGGTAAAAGGTAAGAGATATGAATATACGCTGATAGAAGAGGAGACGGAGTTCACGACATCTATTTTAAGCGGATTGTCCGAAGATTTGTGTTTGTTTAGCTAACCACAGATTACACAGATTTCCACGAGAGATATTAATATGGATCAGGTTTAAGCACTTTATTGATTTTTTTATCCCCTGCTAACCCAAAATTCTTGTGCTAATCTCGTGGAATCTCGTGGTTTTTTTGATTAGCTATACCACTACGAAGATTTTTTTCTTTAGCTCAGTAACTTTTTATAGAAATAATATCTACTAAGGAGAAGTGACACATAGATGAAAGAAGCGTTGATAGAAACGGGAAAGAGTCTGGTTGAGGCGTTATTAATTGTCGCTGCGATAATTTTGGTGGCATATGCTGCTACGGGGACGTGGCATATAGGCTTTGCTGTCGAATCGGGAAGCATGGAACCTAATATGCTCATAGGTGATTTGATTTTCGTACAGGCGCCGAACCGTACGCATATAACGACATTAGACGAGGGAAAAACGCTTGATTATAAGTCATTTGAGAACTATGGTAATGTGATTATATATCGTCCGAATGGCGCATCATCGGCGACACCAATAATACATCGAGCCATGATGTGGGTGAAAGAAGGAGAATTAATGCCTGGCGGAAAGCCAGCTCCTCACGCGGGATACATCACGAAAGGGGATCACAATCCAAGCTATGACCAGCAAAGTCTGCAGGTAGTGGTAGATGGAGGAAGGGCGGTGGTTGAACCGGTGAAGCCCGAATGGGTGATAGCAGTGGCGAAGGTAAGAGTGCCTTACTTAGGGTATCCCTCGCTTATCTTAAAAGATATTTCTCAGAAGATTAAAGAATTCTTTAATAAATACCTCGGGTGACGTAAATGGTGTTAAGCGTGGTTGAGAAGGTAAGAGGTTTCTTGTTCAGCCCAGCGAAAACCTTTGACGTTTCTAATGACGACACACTTGGAAATGCGGCTCAGTATTTTATCGCTCTTCTGACGATTTGCGCAGTGCTTAGCGGTGTCGTGGGATGGCGGGACCACGGCGTAAATATGTTCATTCTGGTATTTATTCTCGGGATAATAGGCGTTTTCATTGGCGGACTCTGGGTACACCTTTGGGTATATCTCCTGGGTGGTAGAAAAGGAATAACGCAAACCTTAAAGGCATTGACGTATGGTGCGACACCGGGCTGTGTATTGGGATGGATTCCAATCGTAGGATTTGTGGCAGTGGTATGGGGTTTTATAGTGCAGACCGTTGGCATAAGGCAACTGCATGGACTGCCTACCAGAAGTGCAGTTCTTGTTTTGGTTCTCGCTATAAGTATTCCCCTGTCGGTGCCATACGCAGCGACTGGTACGTGGCGTATAGGTTTTGCTATCGAATCAGGAAGTATGGCGCCAAATATGCACCCGGGCGATTTGATTATTGTGGTGGCACCACATCGTACGAGCATTGTAACTTACGAAGATGGCAAGATGCGTGATTACGTATCTTTCCACGAGTATGGAGATGTGATTACATATCGCCCAAACGGGCTTTCCTCTGCAACGCCATTAATTCACCGGGCAATGTATTGGATAGAAAAAGGAGAAGAAATGCCGGGTGGAATGGCTGCCCCTCACGCAGGATACATCACGAAAGGGGATCACAATCCAAGCTATGACCAGCAAAGTCTGCAGG
>MAXT01000056.1 GCA_001751225.1 Desulfuromonadales bacterium C00003107
CCACCCTGCGTGGCGTAGAATCCCGGCCGTTGCAAAAGATCAGTTATAGCTATCCGGTATTTGAGATTGTTGAGCTGTATCTGGTGCCTGACCGACAGACTGAATGGCCCGGTTATTATCCTCACTATTACGACCCCTGGCCCTATTGGCACCGTTACCCCTACTGGTATCGCCACCCCTATTGGTGGTAAGATGCCGCCACTTCGGCCGAGGGCCGTCGATGAATTAGTTGTTTAATCGCTGCAATGCCTGTTCGAAAACGTCGGTTTGAAGCCGCGGTCCTTTCGGGTAGGCCATGAGAGAGGGAAACCATGAAGCAGAAGTTTGCGTGCTGGACGGCATTGGTCGTTCTATTTCTTTGCCTGGTTCCGGCAAGCTCCGCGCTGGCAGGTAACCCGGAGGAAAAGGTGAAGCAGGCGGGCGCGGTCATGGAGCAGATCATGGCCATTCCCGAGTCGGCTATCCCGCCAAACCTGCTGAAAAACGCCTACGGTATCGCCATCGTTCCGGGGGTTATCAAGGCAGGGTTTGTTCTCGGGGCCCGCTATGGTACCGGTGTAATGTTGGTGCGGAACGCCGCTGGCCACTGGAGCAATCCCTGTATGGTCTCCCTAGCTGGAGGCAGTGTCGGCTGGCAGATCGGTGCCCAATCGACGGACGTGATTCTGGTGTTCAAGAGCGCTCGCAGTGTCGAAGGCCTGATCAAGGGGAAATTCACCCTGGGCGTCGATGCTGCCGTAGCCGCAGGACCTGTCGGACGCCGAGTGGAAGGGGCTACGGATATCACCCTTAAGGCCGAGATCCTCTCCTATTCCCGCAGCCGCGGCTTCTTTGCTGGAGTCTCTCTAGAGGGCTCGGCACTGCAGATCGATGATAAGGCCAACGCCGGTTATTATCAGCAGTCCTATGTGCGGGCGAACGATGTCCTCTACGGGCCCGGGCTTACTGCGCCGCCGTCGGCCAGTCGTCTGCGGGAAATCCTGGCGATCTATTCTATGCCTCCTGCTCGCTAGAATCGCTTGCCTGCTGTATTAAAACCGCTTCGTTGCAAGGCTGAGTTAAAGATGACGAAGCAGAGGTGGTATCTATTTATGAAGGCGAACCCGCTGGCTCTCGTCGCCCTGTAGTTCAGGGCAGGTGATAGTTGAGCGGGTTCGATATTTTTTCAGGGGCCGCCGGACCGAGCAACGCGGTGACTGGCCGAGCACCGGAGTATCAATGATCCGTTTTGTTTACCAAAAGATTCGTACCTTGCTGGAGATGATCCGTTTCTCCCATACGATCTTCGCCTTTCCTTTCGCCTTGATGGCTGTCGTGTTGGCTTCTCGAATGGAGGGGATGTTACCGTCCGCCGGTCAGTTGGTCTGGATCTGTCTGGCTCTGATCGGAGCCCGTACCGGGGCTATGGCTTGTAATCGTTTGATCGACGCCCGTATCGATGCCGCTAATCCCCGTACCGCTGATCGACATTTGCCGGCGGGACGGGTTTCAAGCCGCGAGGCGACGATTCTGGCAGTGGTCGGCTTTGCTCTGATGCTGGTCGCCGCCTGGCGCCTCAATCCCCTTTGCCTGACTCTGGCGCCTGTGGCCATTGGGCTGCTGCTGTTCTATTCTTACTGCAAGCGCTTTACTGCTCTGTCCCATCTGGTGCTGGGGCTCTGTCTGGCGGCGGCGCCCATCGGAGCCTGGATCGCTTTGCGCGGCTCTTTGGAATGGCCGCCACTGATTCTTGGCCTGGCGGTGCTCTGCTGGGTGGCAGGGTTCGATATCTTTTACGCTCTGCAAGACGAGGAATTTGACCGCTCCCAGGGGCTGCATTCGATCCCGGCCCGCCTGGGTGCCCGGCGGGCCATAGCTCTGGCCAAGTTGCTGCACGGCCTGATGATCATATTGCTGTCGCTGCTGGTGCTGATCACACCGTTGGGGAATCTCTACCTGGGCGGCGTGCTGTTGGTGGCGGGACTTCTGGTTTATGAGCACCGCTTGGTTCGGGCTGATGATCTGAGCCGCCTCAATATGGCTTTTTTTACCCTAAACGGTTATGTCAGTATGTGCATGTTTGTATTTACCTTAATTGATGTCGCTTTGAGCTGGAGCTAAGGAGAACGCCATGGAGAAGATCGTATTGGCCATGACCGGCGCTTCGGGGGCTGTTTACGGCTTGCGCCTGACCGAGGAGTTGCTGCGCTCCGGCCGCCAGGTGGTGCTGTTGATGAGCCAGGCTGGTCGCCAGGTGTTGCGCCATGAAACCGGTCTTGACTGGACGGGGGAATTGACTCTTCGCCGGGTGCAGATCGATGCTTATTTTCACGCTGGCGAGGCTCTGCAGCACTTCGACGAGGACGACCTTTTCGCCCCCGTGGCCAGTGGCTCCTCTGCAGCTGATGCTATGGTGGTGGCGCCCTGTTCTATGGGCTGCGTCGGCCGCCTGGCCGCAGGTCTGAGCGGTAATCTTATCGAGCGCTGCGCCGACGTGGCTCTTAAAGAAGGCCGGCCTCTGTTGCTGGTGCCCCGCGAAACGCCCTTTAACCAACTCCACTTGGAGAACCTGCTGCGTCTGTCGCAGGCCGGAGCCCGCATCGTGCCGGCCATGCCGGCCTTTTATCAGCAGCCCTCCAGTGTTGAGGAAATGGTCGATTTCGTAGTTGGCAAAGTACTCGACCAACTGGGCATCGACCACCGACTCTACCGTCGCTGGGGCGATGGCTAAGGACTGCTGCCTGACATGAAAGAATTTCTCACCAGTATTGCTGATAAGATCGAACGGGGCGAGCGCATCACCAGTGATGAGGCTCTGCAGTTGACCGGTTGCGACGACCTGCTGGCCCTCGGGGCTTTGGCTGCGCGGGCTAATGAAGGGCGCAACGGCGCGCGAGTCTTCTTCAATCGCAACCGCCATATCAATTACAGCAATGTCTGTATTAATGTCTGTGCTTTTTGTGCCTTCCGGCGTGACGACCAGCAACCAGGAGCCTTTTGTCTGACGCCTGAGGAGGTCGGCGAACGGGCTGCCGCTGCCGTTGCTAGTGGGGCGAGGGAGGTGCATGTGGTAGGCGGTCTGCACCCCGAGCAGCCCTTCAGTTATTATCTGCAGATGTTGCAGGCCATTCGCCGAGCGGCAGCAGAGCTACATATCAAGGCCTTTACCGCAGTCGAGATCGACCATCTGAGTCGCCTGTCCGGTTTGCCCCTCGACAAGTTGTTGAACGAATTACGGGCGGCAGGACTCGACTCTCTGCCCGGCGGCGGTGCTGAGATCTTCGCCCCGGCGGTGCGCCGGCAACTCTGCCCGGAGAAAATCTCCGGCGAACGCTGGCTGCAGATTATGGCCGCGGTGCACGACGCCGGACTGCGTTCCAACGCCACTATGCTGTTTGGTCACTTGGAAAGCTGGCAGGATCGTATCGATCATCTAATGCAGTTGCGGGAGCTGCAGGACCAGACGGGCGGTTTCATGGCCTTCATCCCTTTGCCTTATCAGGCGGACAATACCCGTTTGCCGGAGTTGCGCGGCCCCGGTGGCGTAGAGGTTCTTAAAACCCTGGCCATCAGTCGCCTGTTACTTGATAATTTTGATCACCTCAAAGGTTATTGGGTGATGCTCGGGGTCAAGCTGGCCCAGATCTCCCTGGCCTTCGGTGTCAATGATCTTGACGGTACGGTGATCGAGGAACGCATCGGTCACGCAGCCGGGGCTGCTTCGCCCCAAGCGCTGAGCTGCGATGATCTGCTGTGGTTGATTCGTCGCGCCGGTAAGCAGCCGGTGGAACGGGACAGTCTTTATGCTACGGTTCGGGAGTGTTGAACATGCTGACCCGGATTGCTGAGAAGCTCGATGGCGGCCAGTCTATCGATCGGAATGACGCTCTGTTTTTGTTGCGGGAAGTCGATCTGCTGGAGGTCGGACAGCTTGCCGATCGAGTGCGGCGTCGGCTTCATCCGGCGCGACGGGTGACCTTCGTTGTCGATCGCAACGTCAACTACAGTAATGTTTGCCTTGCTGGCTGCTCCTTCTGTGCCTTTTATCGGGCTCCTGGGGCAGAAGGGGGCTATCTGCTGTCCCATGAGCAAATTCTGGCCAAGGTCGCCGAACTGGTGGCGCAGGACGGCACTCAGCTGTTGCTGCAGGGCGGTCTGCATCCCGAACTGACCATCGACTGGTTCGAAGAGCTGTTTCGGCA
>MAXT01000057.1 GCA_001751225.1 Desulfuromonadales bacterium C00003107
GGCTAAGGATGGCTGTTTCAATAGCGACCATCAGACTGAAGAAGCGCGCTTTGAAATCGGGTAGAGCCTCACAGATAAGCTCCCCGCGCGAATAGGCTTCGGCAACTCGCCGATCATCCGGAACCTGCGCTAGAATGGAGACATTTTGTTCGGTGCAGAAATCCAGCATTGGTTGCTCATTTAGCCCTGCCCGGTTCACAACAATGCCGAAAGGAAGGTCCAGGGCGCGGACCATCTCCACTGCCAATTTTAGATCGTTTAACCCAAACGGGGTCGGTTCGGTCACCAGGGCAACATAGTCGCAGTCACGAATGCTTTCGATGACCGGACAGGAGGTTCCCGGCGGGGCGTCCACGATAGTCACCTCCCCCTCCTCTGCTTTGCTTTTCAGGGCCCGAATCAGCGGCGGGCTCATGGCCTCGCCGATGTGCAGCAGGCCACTGGCGAAGTGGATGGAGCCGGCCATTCCCTGATCAATACAACCGATTTCCCGAGGGATTTCGGTGATCGCCTCGGCGGAGCAGACGAGTAAACAGCCGCCGCAGGCATGGCACATCTCCGGGAAGGTCACCACCTGCTCTGGCAAGCAAAGGAGGGCATTGAATTGACAGATTCTGCCGCATTCGCCGCAATGGGTGCATCGACCAGGGTCTATTTGCGGGACCAGAGTGGTCGCCGCAGTGTGCCCGGTTAACTGCGGTTTTAGAAAGATATGGCCGTTAGGTGCTTCGACGTCGCAGTCGAGGTAGGCAATCTTGCGCCCCTGCTGTGAAAAAAGGTGGGCCAAGTTGGCGGCTATGGTCGTTTTGCCGGTGCCGCCTTTGCCGCTGGCAATGGCTATTTTCATGGGCATGCTGTGTTCCTTGTCGAAGAGGCAAAAGGGTGTTTTTTAGACGCCACCGGTTGCATCGTTTGAGCTGGCTTCCGTGAGCTGCCCCTCCAGATAAGCGCTCAGGGCATTCTCAACCGTACCGGTCGCACCGTGATAGATTTTGATACCGGCGGCGCTGAGGGATTTGAA
This sequence comes from Desulfuromonadales bacterium C00003107, assembly GCA_001751225.1. Classification (GTDB taxonomy): domain Bacteria; phylum Desulfobacterota; class Desulfuromonadia; order Desulfuromonadales; family Syntrophotaleaceae; genus Syntrophotalea_A. Next base: position 1,022 of record MAXT01000057.1, read on the forward strand.
GGCCTTGGGGCCGATAGCTCCGGTGACCAGGGCTTCCGCCTGATGATCGGCGACTTTCTGGGCTGCCTGGATGCCAGCTCCATGGGAGGCGTTGATTCCGGCGCTGTTGTCGATCGATTCCCAGTCGTTTTTTTCCTGATCGTAGATCATAATCCAGGCGGCGCGACCAAAGCGGGGATCGACTTGGCTTTCGGGAGAGGGATTTTGTGCGGTAATAGCGATTTTCATGTTTGACTCCTTTGATGTGTTGATTTTGAGGTGCTTAGTGTTATCGCATCGTTTAGGGACCTGTTGATAGGAGCATTGCTCCCAGGGAACGATGTCCCCGTTGGGCAGAGGCAGTTGGCCTGCCAGCCATTGATCTAGAACCTCGCTTACCTCGCCCCAAGCTCCCCACAGGACCCACAGGCCTTCGGCTTTAAGGGCCGCTTGGAAACGAGGATGGATACCGTCGCAGATCACGCCGCTTGCCTCATACTCACGCAGCCAGCGAGCTACCGATAGTTCGGCATGGGGATTCCACCGATGCTGCTGGAAATCTGCCACTTGACTGGTCTGAGGATCGATGGCAATGAGGTAGAAATTTCGCGCCAAGCCGAAGCGGGGCATGACTCGGCTGCCGTAATACGGTATAGCGATCCTTAACAGGAGCTGTTCTTTACTGGGAGTTGCCATGCTGATCTATACTCCAAAAAGCGTGCCAGCCACAGGTATCATCGGCAAACAAACACAAACCCCCTTAAATATTAACAGGTTGGCGTTTCAATAAAAGCGCTGATGCTTGGATAAAGTCGCTGACGGGCGTTGCAGTGCAACAGCTAGCTTTCGGGTTTCAGAGAGAGAAACAGGGGTATTAGGAGCTCAGGCGGGGCGTTGCAAGCAATGCAACGATGTTGCATTGCTTGCAACATCTAAGCGCAGGCAATCTCGTAGATCTTGCATTAAAACAATGGCGCTGCTCGACAACCAGAGAATATTTCGATAATTTTTCAATTATAACAATAAGTTGTCAGCGATAGAAAGGTAATTACCTAAACATTTCCTGAAAACAATTGACAGGATAGAAACTTTTATAGTATCCACTTACTCATATATTCATCTAATTGATTGTTCTGTTCAGGTAATACATGTCTTCCTGTTAAGCACTTATCCCTTGGCTGTTTTTATCTAGTTCCTTCCGTCTTTCAGGCACCTACCCTTTCCTTAACACGAAATCTAAGGGTGCTATGTCAAACTCATTTTGCCCACAGGGTGCAAAAACCACCTATATGTGTTGCAAGTTTTTTTTACACAACGGAAGCTTAGTTGCACCAAAGGAGTGGTCTAGGAGGCTGTCGGGCTTGACGGACCGAAACGAAAAATTGGCTGCTAGAGTCCAGATTTTCGAGAATTTGAGAGCGAATAGCAGGGCTATTTGGCGAAAATTGTCAAGAATATGGGCCGATCAGGCGATTTTGCAGTTGACTCATGGTAAGCACGACAGCCTCCTAGTGAAAGCTGAGATCGCGTTTCCTGCAGAAAACCTTGGTGACGGTCATAACACGTTGCCGATCAGGGCCATCAATATGCTGCATACAACAGAGTGCAGGTCGGCTGTCATCATCACTCGCTAAGAATGGAGGCAAAGCAAATGGTTAACATTACCGTAAACGGCAAATCCCTTTCTGTTGAGAAAGGAACGATCCTCTTGAAAGCCTGCGAAGATAACGGTTTTCCTATTCCTCACTTATGCTTCAAAGATGGCTTGAGTTCAGTTGGAGCCTGTCGTTTGTGTCTGGTCAAAGTCGAAGGGCAAAAAAAACTGGCAGCCTCATGTGTGACACCCGTCCAGGAAGGTATGCGCGTTATTACGGACGATGAAAAACTCCGTGAATTGCGTCGTTTCAACCTTGAGTTGCTGTTATCTGAACACGAGCATAATTGTCTCACCTGCGAAAAGAGCGGAAACTGTGAATTGCAGGATCTGGCTTATGCGTTAGACATTAAGTCCATCGGTTTTGAGATCAACAAAGAAAAAAGATCAGTCGAGGATTCCAGTGAAGTAATCGCAAGAGACTCAAACCTTTGTATTTTGTGCGGCCGCTGCGTGCGTGCGTGCAGCGAAATTTCCGGACGCAATATCCTCGGTTTTGCCAACCGGGGAGCGGAATTGACGATCAGCGCCGGGATCGACGATCCCCTGGCTTTCACCGAATGCGTCTCCTGCGGTGCGTGCTTGCAGGCTTGCCCAACCGGAGCTCTTACGGAAAAGCTGGCCCGACTGCAGGCCAGATCCTGGGATCTGACAAGGGTCCGTACCACCTGTACCCATTGTGGCGGTGGTTGCCAGTTGGAACTGGGGGCCTATAACAACAAAATTGTTCGTGTAAGGGGTGTTGAAGATTCGAATGCTGAAAACAACGGACACCTCTGCGTCAAAGGCCGTTTCGGGATGGACTTTGTTCAAAGCCCCCAGCGCTTGCGACACCCCCTGGTGAAGAAAAACGGCACGTTTGTAAAGGCCAGTTGGGACGAGGCCCTGGACCTGGTATCGAGCAATTTCAAGCGTATTATCGATCAGCACGGCAGCGATCTGGTTGGTGGCATCGCCTCTGCCAAAACCACCAATGAAGACAACTATGTCTTTCAAAAATTCCTACGGGCCTGCATCGGAACCAACAACGTCGATTTTTGTACCCGCTTTTGTCATACACCCAGCGCTGTGGCCCTGTCCCGAGCGTTTGGCGGCGGCGCCATGACCAACTCCACGGAACTGTACAAACAGGCGGACGTGTTGCTGGTAGCCGGCCTTAACCTTACGGAAATGTATCCGGTTTTTGCCGACTTTGTGAAAAGCGAGGTGGTCCGGGGAGAGTTAAAACTTATCGTAATCGACCCGAGAAGGACCGAACTTGTCGACTACGCCCAAGTCTGGATCAGGCCGAAGCTGGGCACCGATATCGTCTGGATCAACGGTATGATGAATGTGATCCTGGAAGAAAACCTTCAGGACGCAGCTTTTATCGAAGATCGCACGGAAGGTATTGACGAACTAAAGTCGGTCATAGAGTCTTATACACCGCAAAAGGTAAGGGAGATTACGGGCGTTGTGGAGGCGGATATCGTTGAAGCAGCCAGACTCTATGGCCAGGCAAGTCGGGCCTCCATCCTCTATGGCATGGGCATTACCCAGCATATCCATGGGACCGACAATGTTTCCGGATTGTGCAATCTGGCCCTGCTGACCGGAAACCTGGGCAAGGCAGGTACGGGCGTCAACACTATTGCCAAGCAAAACAACGGTCAGGGCGCTGGGGACATGGGCTGCTTGCCACCCATTTATCCAGGCGGCCAGAAGGTGGCTGATCCGCAGAGTAATGAGAAATTCGAAAAAGCCTGGGGAGCCAGTCTATCCCAAAAACCGGGGATAACCGAATCGGACATGGTGCTCGATAAAGGCCGGCTGAAAGGTCTTTTCGCCTTGGGGGCCAACCCCATGCGCAGTGGCCCGAACATTAACAAGGTGCGGGAAGTTCTGCAGGGGATGGACTTTGTCGTAGTGCAGGACATGTTTATGACCGAAACGGCCGAAATGGCAGATGTCGTTCTGCCTGCGTGCTCCTTTGCCGAAAAAGACGGAACCTTTACCAATGTTTCCCGTCTGGTACAGCGGGTTCGAAAGATTATCGAGCCCCCCGGGGAAAGCAAGCCAGACTGGGAAATTATTTGCCAACTGAGTACACGGATGGGCTACGAAATGAACTATGCTCATCCTGGGCAAATCATGGATGAAATCGCATCCCTGACTCCTCCCTATGGCGGAATATCTTACCAACGCCTGGATAGCGGGGGCCTGCGCTGGCCCTGCCCGACCGCAGCACATCCTGGCACCCCCTTCCTGTGGGAAAAGAAATTCAATACCAAAAGTGGTAAGGGGATTTTCTTTCCAGCCGAATATCAATTGCCGGCGGAGCTACCGGACGAACAATATCCCTTTGCACTGACAACCGGCAAGAATCTCTATCATTTACATACCGGGTCTTACACCCGGCAATCGGTGGCTCTTTCCAGACTGGCTTCTGAGGATCGTTTGGAAATGAATCCATCGGATGCTGAACGATTGGGGGTCCTGGATGGTGGGCAGGTAAAGGTAAGTTCCCGTCGGGGAGAGATCGATATTAAGGCCGAAGTGACCGACCGAGTATCCGAGGGGACTGTTTTCGCTACTTTTCACTCAAGCGCGGTGAACAAACTAACCAACGACAGCCTCGATGCCTTGGCAAAGGCTCCGGAATTGAAAATTTGTGGGGTGAGGATCGAAAAAGTTGCATAAAAACTGGACATACCATGGCCACGGCAAAAGCATGTGACTCTCTTGACGTCCATCCATAAAAAAGCATCACACATAAAGGGCCTGCTCGAATGGGGCAGGCCCTTGTTCATTTCCTCGCCGGACCGGAAGTCGATTTCTGTAAACTTTAGAATTTGAGGTCGGTCCGCAATAGTGGACATCCTAAAGTTCGTCAGGTGGCCCCTTGCCGACTGAAGATTTTTCTCTCGTATGCAGCCGTCGAAATGTTGCCTCGGCTGGCATGTCTTCGCTGCCGGTTGTAGAATACTTCAATTAATCAGATGCCCGCCAAGCAATTCTCGATAATAATAGCCCGAAATTAAACCTGCCCGCCAAGCTTCCGAACAAGTACCACCATCAATTGTAGGTCCGTCCAGAATGGCGCTAGTTTAAGGTTGTTTTGCATGAGAAAGGGCCTGAAAACATTGGCAAGAAATGGCATAATGTCTCATGGAAAATACAACACCAATGTTCCCAGATTTTCACCTTCAGACCCTGCGCCGGAAGCCCCGATCAGCCCAGCAG
>MAXT01000058.1 GCA_001751225.1 Desulfuromonadales bacterium C00003107
AAAGAAGAAGAAATAAAAAGTGCCTGTCTTTTTGGCCCACCATCTGTGGCGAGCAAAATATATGCAAAAAAAAAAGTATAGCGAATTATATCACATCATGAGAAAATGGTTGTAAGGTTAAAGAAATGAATAGATCAAAATATTCGGCAGCTTCATCACTGCATGGTTACTTGTACCAATGCCGTCTTGCGCTCCTGGAAACCCTCAAACGACTGAAGACAAACCCCAATCTGACGGTAGCCATCGAAACACTGGATGATGTAGTCTTCGAGACGGACGGCACCCCCACGGAGATAATCCAGGTAAAACACCATATCAACCGCCAAGCCAACCTTACCGACGCAAGCACCGACCTGTGGAAAACGATCCGGATATGGTGTGATCTGCATCGAGAAGGAATCGTCCAAAGCAGTACTGCCCTATGCATGATGACAACATCAATGGCACCCGAAGGTTCTGCAGCTTCTTATCTCAGGGTAGATGATAGAAATGTTGCTGAGGCCGAAAGATTACTCCTTCAAACCGCTCAGACATCGGTCAGCGAAACAAACAAATATGGATATTTAAGTTTTTGTGATCTAACTCAGGAATCAAGGCGCGAGTTACTGGAATCTGCCTTCATTCTCGACCATTGCCCGCTAAATCAAGATATTGACCAGCTCTTGCAAGAGGAAATCTGGACCGCATGCCACCGATCAAAGATAGATAATTTCCTAATTTACTTGGAGGGGTGGTGGCTCAAGCGTATTCTGAAGAGTTTAAGCTCTGACACTTCAATGCCTATTCTCGGCGAAGAACTGGATTCCCGTTTGGATGAATTGCGCGAGCAATTCAAAAGCGATGCCTTGCCCATACACGATGATCTAAAAACTGCCACTGTTGACCACGAGCTTTATCAAAACCACACTTTCGTACACCAACTCAAACTGATTGAGGTTGGTAAAAAGCGAATTGCCATTGCCGTTAACAACTACTACCGTGCATTCGAGCAGCGTTCTAGATGGATGCGTGAAGACCTCATCTTGATCGGCGACATAGAGGACTACGAAAAGCAGCTTGTGGATGAATGGGATACCTACTTTGAAACAATGCGTGAAGATCTTGGTGACGATGCTGCTGAACGAGAGATGGTTAAGGCGGCACGCACTATATACGACTGGGTTGAAAAGGAAGCCGATATTCCAATACGGCCGCGAAGTCATGATCTCTTTATAACACGTGGATCGTATCATATTCTTTCTGACAGACAGGAAGTAGGCTGGCATCCAGAGTTTCGCACTAGGCTGGAGCACCTTCTTGAAGGTAAGGGGGCGGCAGAATGAAACATTGGCATAAGCGAAGTATGGAGGAAGCGAACCTTCTCAACCCTGCATTTTTGGCAGTTTGTATCTTTCAATGCGTGAAGGGCTATGGTGAAACCGCTCGGACTAATGCCCCCTATGTACTTCCGTTTCTTGTAACTCCTTTGGTTCTGCACAAGATAACCCGTGAAAACATCCCTAGAGGCGTAAATACTACATTCTCAACTTGGATAACACAGCGTCAAGGTGTGCATGCCAAGATAGGATATCCTGAACGAACACGTTCCATTGCCCCTTACGTTAAAGAAGCCTTGGCCTTCGCGCTTGCCAATCAACTGCTCACAAGTAATAGCGATGGTTCATTTAGCACAAATCAGAATGTTGCCATTCCATCACGCTCAAACGATAACATAACAGATGAAATATTAGAGTGCTTCAAGAAAGCTCACTTTTGTGGCCGGTGGTTGGCTAGAGCAGGCAAGATTGAAACAGTAATGGCACTCTTGGGGGTCAAGCCATGAGTTTTCAGATACAAAAGATTATACTTTACAGCAACGCGGGGAGGACTCAGGTTCTTCCATTTCGTACAAACTCAGTAAATATCATTACTGGTGCATCAAAGACCGGGAAGTCTGCTCTGATTCACATCGTAGATTACTGTTTGGGACGAGAGACAAGTAACATTCCCGAAGGTGTCATTTTAAAAAATGTTTCATGGTTTGGCATCCACCTTGTGCGAGAAAAGGATGAACTATTCGTGGCGCGGCGCAATCCCGGAACCGAAAAAGCATCATCAGAAGAGATTTACATAGAGAAAGGCCATATCCTCGAAATTCCCAATCACGATCGTCTGATAAAGAATGCGAATCTAAATAGCCTTAATGAATTGCTTACTGAGTTCGCTGGTATCTCGGAATATACCTTTGAACCGAAGCCGGGACAAACGCGAAAAACTGGAATAGCTGATATCAGCAAAGCACTGATTTATTGCTTCCAAGAACAGAGCGAAGTAGCAAATCAGCACTTCCTATTCCATCGACAGGGAGAGCAATTTTTACCGCAAAGCATCAAAGATTATATGCCGTTTTTCCTTGGGGTGGTAGATAAGGAACAGGTATTACAAAAAGAAGATCTGCGCCGTCTCAAGCGGGAACTCCGGAAACTGGAAATCCGCGAAGCTGAGAAAGAACGACTCAAAGGATCGTCTTTTGAGAGAGCACACGCCCTTATTGCTGAAGCCGTTTCTGTAGGTCTACTTCCTGCTGACCAGCAAATGCCTCAGTCATGGGTTGAGGTAAAAGAAGCATTGAGAAAGGCGGTCAACTCCAGAACTGAGCAGGAGTTTCCTGAAACACGGTACGCTCAAGAATTGAACCGCTTATTTGAAACACAAAAATACTTGAGGAGGAAACACAGAGATGCAAATGAAGAGATATCTGCACTCCAAGCTTTGAAATCCGGTGGTGATGGGTTTACCCAAGAAGCGAAGGAGCAACGAGCCAGGCTCAGCAGTGTTGGACTGTTGCCGAGTTCAGAAGAAGCCGATAATACTGTTTGCCCTTTCTGTTCTTCTAAGTTGGAAATTCCCACACCCGACACTGAAGCCATCCGAGCCAATCTCCAAAACATCACAAAGCAACTAGAATATGTAACCCGCGATCTCCCTCATATCGAACAAATGATCTCTGAAGCAGAAAGTAGGCAGGCAGAACTTAATACGAAACAGAAGGAGGTAAATGCTCAAATTCAGGCCGTCCAGCGAATAAACCGGCAGATTGAGGAGTTTCGTGATCTTAATGCCAAACGAGCCCTCGTACAAGGAAGGCTTGGGCTCTACCTTGAAACTCTTGACGATATTAAGGACGATTCCAAGAGTAATGATGAAGTCGAAAAGCTAAAATCCCGCATTCAAGCACTTGAAGAGGCGCTTGATGACGATGCCCTGCAGGATCGGCTCAATTCTGTTCTTTCACTACTTGGACGAGAGATCTCTGAGATGGCTCAGGCGCTCAAACTGGAGCATTCCGCCAACCCCCTGCGGTTGGACCTTAAAAAACTCACAGTTATAGCGGACACCGAAACGGGACCACTCCCATTAGAAAGGATGGGAAGTGGAGAAAACTGGGTTTCGCTTCATCTCATCGCCCATCTCGTTCTACACCGCTGGTTCGCGAGGAAAAACCTCCCTGTTCCCAATTTTATATTCTTCGACCAGCCGACTCAAGCATACTTCCCACCTGATGTCTCTGACAAGGATGTCCGAAATAGCGACATGGAATCCGTGATACGAATGTTCAAACACATTTCCGCGAAAGTCCGCGATGCCGGTTTCCAAGTCATTATTATGGAGCATGCAGACATTCAGCAGAATTGGTATCAAGAAATGATTATAAAAAAGTGGTGGGATGGAACAACTAAACTCGTTCCTTTAGAATGGATAGAAGATAATTGACATAA
>MAXT01000059.1 GCA_001751225.1 Desulfuromonadales bacterium C00003107
CCTTGAGACCGGGGCACTATTATGCAATACCCCAATCTCTGCCTCTACTCTGCCTCACTTCCCGCCGATGCGCTGCACCATCTTCACAGCAGCCTCGACGGCACGCTTCGCATAGTCCACACGCTGGTGCGCCTCCATGCGGGTCATCCCGGGGCCCGATATGCCAAGCGTCACAGGTTTGTCGAATTCGAGCGAAAGGTCCATAATCTTCCTTGCCGCATGCTGCACCACGATATCATCGTGTCCGGTTGCGCCTTCAATCACGCAACCGATCGTAACAACGGCATCGATCTCTTCGTCGGATGCGAGTTTCTTGATCGCAAGCGGCATGTCATAGACTCCCGGAACCATGATCATCTCAACGACCTCTGCGCCGAGAAATTCGGCGTGCTCCCGCCCGAGCATCTCCATCTGGTACGTAAGGTCCCGATTAAATTCGGATACCACAAAGCCCAATCGAATAGTCATGTATCAATCTCCATCTGCTCTGAATTAAAAAAAGGAATTCGAGAATATCTGCATCGAGGGGATGGATGGCTGAATGAAAACAAACAACCTGTATTTGACCTCTCGAATTCCATATACCTCTTTTGGAATTGATAATAAATAAGGTTTGTGCATGATCGCTGTCACGATCATATTGTGACGACCATCGTCGCAGCCTCTTTCCACGCCCGCACGAAACCATCGGTCGGAACACCCATGAATGCGTCGATCAGACAGAGGTCGCAGCGATTAATCGTTGCAGCAAGATCGACAAGGTCGCCGTGATACACCGAAAGGTCGCATGAACCGGATGCTGTTGCAACCAGCACCGGCGTATCTGCGATCGTCTTGAGTTCCGAGGGATCGGTGTGGATCTTTATCTCTGCCGGGTCGAGCCCGAGCGTCGATGCGTTCGCCCTGATATTTGTGAGCGTGTTTTTGACTGCGGGAAGGAATGCATCGTTCAGTATCACCTCTCGTGCACCTGCAAGAACCGATACGAGCCCGAGCGTTCCTGCGCCGCAACATACGTCCGCGACGCGCCCTTCCAGCTTTCTCTGATAGTAGAGCGATTCGAGCACCGCAATCTTGTCAGACCCCAAACGTGAGAACTCGATATGCGTGTCGGACTGGGTTTTGTAGATGCAGAGTTCCCCGAATGCCGATGACACGACATCCGCACGCACGTCGCAGCCAGAGAGTAGATCGTAGGTGTGTGGCGCACTCGCACAATCGCCACCGGTGTTCAGAATTCCAACTGGCTGATCAGCTCTTCCCTTTCGCTGAATTACCCCCTTTACCTCAGAAACTTCGTCCGTTATCATCTCAGCGGTCTTTTTGTCGATTGCATCCATGATCAGGATCAGCATGTTCCTGCCAAGTCTCGGCGGAAACGGCACCGGATATCCAATTGCAATCATCGGAGTCCCGACGTCGAAGAGCGTTGCCCCACCGGCGCGCAAACCCTCCCGGATCAGTATGCTGAGCACGTGCGCGATTGCAATGTCGAGACTACGCTTTTTACATCCCGGGCACCGCATGGTTGTATCATCGATATCTCTAAAGATCGGGTTAAATCGAGCCAATTGATCGAATGGCATCTGCTTGCTGACACTTATCTCTGGCATGCATGACCGGCATGCGCCGTACATGGAATGCAGCGATTCGAAGACGTCCTCGGCAGGAATCACGCATTCCTCGCTTTCGCACCGCGGGCAGACGATCGCGGTATTCGCGGTATTCGCGGCGTTCATGGCAGCCTCCACAGAATCGCCCTGCATGGCGCACCGTCAGCGCGATGGACTTTGATCGGAAGGCAGACCAACTGGTACCGCCCCGGTTCAACAGCGCGCAGATCAATATCCTCCAGGATCAGCGCGCCCGCGCCGAGCAGCGTGCGGTGCACAGGAAAATCCGCATCATCATAGCGCTCAACAGAAAGATAATCGATTCCGACAAGCGAGACCCCCATCTCAAGCAGCCATCGCGCCACATCGGCTTCGATGTAGACAAAGTCCTCGTAGAACTGTTCACGCGAGAGGTCGCTGTTTCTGGTCTTGAACAGGATTGCCTGCCCCTTTCCTATCTCGATTTGATAGTCGTCCAGCTCAGCCATCGTTACAGCAACAGGCGACTCGATTGCAATCACATCACAATCGAGAATGAACCGCTCGACCGGAACCTCGTCGATTGATTCGCGCATTCCGAAGAAGTGCAGCGGCGCATCGATGTGCGTTCCTGAGTGGCTGCTCATCACCAGTTCGGAGAGTGTGCAACCGTCTGAAAACGCAGGCGAAGACAGAAAGTCCGTGTCGCCAGGGAAATTGACCGTGTCCAGTCCAAGGGTGCGGGTGATGTCGATTATCGCGTCTCTCATGACTCTCATGAAGGGTGTATGTGACCTGATCGGGTATATGTGTATTAACGCAGATTGCACCCAACTCGCATCATCACTGAATTATATAATAGATCGAGCGGAAGGTTTAAATAGAACCGCATTGTAGTAGTCTGCATGCGAGCGGGTTTCTAAAACCTCTTTTTTAACCACACTAACCCCCACTCCCCACTCCCCACACCCCCGCTCGCATAACCCCTTCATAATAAGTTGGCAATTCACGAGTACGTGTGTGAACCGACAGCATCTTTAGAAATCAGTAAGAACCAACCTTCTATGTAGGTCACATCTCCAAATCCGAATCGTCATTTTCATGCGTACTCCATGTTGTGCGGATATCCACACGCCAAACCACGAGATTACACAAGATTTCACGAGATTAACACAGAAATCTTGTGGAAATTGTCTGGTTCTGATGCTTTCTATGGTCGCTAACGGTAGCTCCCTCGCGTCTTTGCACTTTTCTCGTTAAATTGGGGAATGAAAACGATAAAGACGCAAGGGTGCAAAGATTGAAAACCACAGAATCCATCAGAATTAGGAAATTGTAGGGACTTTTTAATTTATTCTGCCAGTTGGGTGCACAAAACCGCGACTGACATAAATGACCTCGGTAGGAACTACAACCCGGTGGCTTTCACCGCTTGTGTGGGATCGATTTGACCACAACAAAATCTTGTAGAACTTTGTATACTCTTGTGGTTCCTACCGCATGGTATTGGACTGCAC
>MAXT01000060.1 GCA_001751225.1 Desulfuromonadales bacterium C00003107
CGACAATACGAGGGGTCTAGTATGCACAAGAAGCATCTCGTCGTTGGGCTTGTTCTCATGCTGGCAGGATACATTCTCAACTTAATCACCATCTGGATTGTGACGCATCCCCAACCCCCGCTTGATCCACAGGGATATCCCTATCGCATACCACCTATTGCTGGAACTATATGGTTACTGCTCATCCCTTTTGGTGCTGCGCTCAGTATCTACTCGCTGTGGACTTGGTGGAGAGTACAATCGAGAGAATCTGCTGGTCCATGAGGATGAGATTTGTTTCGCGCAGCGCCTAGAATTGCAAAACCTCTACAACTACGTCGCTTCGAGCTCCTTTNNCGTCTAGAGCGCGATACTTCTTCTTAAGGTCGCGAGTAACTAAGGGGATCATCACAATAATCACTCCCCAACACATTACTCCAAAAAGAACCATGACAATGGCAATGACTGGATCCTCTGCTAGATGCATCATCATGATTATAATTGGGATGTATAACGCTCCTACAAGCAGAATTTCGATGCAGACGAGACAATACATCCCATCTTCAAGGCTTTCAACATCCATTTCTATGATATCAGAACTCAAATCCACTTGCCAATCCATCTGTTCAATTTTATTGCGGATTGTTCCTTTCTTTAAGCTGTCAACAATGGCTATTGAAAGGGCGATTATGGCCATTGCCACCAGACCAGTGGAAATGAAGACGGCCGGCCAAAACGTAGGGTTTGAAGTGTCTACTTGCGAAACAGTATACAAGAGTTCTGCTATGACCTCCATTTGGCGAATACCTCCAACTCACGCATATTGTCTTGTGTGCTATTAACACCTCGCATCGGAATCCTATCTACAGCATGCAACCGTGCGTCTTGCCGCCATTATTGCGTTGTTCAATTGAAATCAAAGGCGATACTTGCGCAGTACCTAGAGTTGTCAGGGCAAAGAGATACTATCCTCCATCCTCTGCATACCATCCTTTCTTGGGGTTACGGCATATTGACAAACCCAGTTGATATACCCTGCTTTGCGTATCTGGGAAAGGTCTTATTTGAGGGGTTGATATTCAGTGACCAGTGAACCACCATAGGCGAAGGTGAGTGAGGGAATGCTTGAGTTCGAGGAAGCGCGAGTTTATGAAAACATGAAACGGCTGTGTGACCTAGGCCCAAGGGTTTCCGGTTCCGAGTCTGAAGAAGCTGCAGTCAGACTGATTGAGCGTCAATTCGAAGAATATGGATTGACCGACGTGATCTGTCAGGAGTTTCCACACAAGTACTACGATGCAAAGCTAGCCATGATACAAGACCCCACAACAGGGATTTCACTCAATGGTGTACCATGTTGGATGAGTGCAGAAACCCCCGAGCAAGGTCTCACTGCAGAAACTGTCTATATTGGCTCACACGAACTGATAGATGATGTTCCTGCATCTCGAGTTAAGGGACGTATTGCATGTGTTCTGATGATTGACCAGCACAATGATGATATCTATGAGGCATGGAAGTCCTTGTACGCGAAGCATCCTGCGGCGGTCGTGTTCATGGACCTAGAGAGGAATCTGGCGCCCAGGTCATACGATTATAACGGTCTTGCAGAGCTATTCTCCACAGCTCCGTCAATGGTTGTTTCTGCAGCTGATATGGTCGAGATACATGACCGGATGTTTGGGTCTAAGTTGCGATTGATAGTGCACGGCAAATCTAAGGCGGGTCTACTTCGGAATGTTTCCGCAAGTGTGCTTGGACAACGAGAAGAAACGGTTCTGATTTGTGCACACCATGACACCTGCACTTTTGCCCCTGGTGCTACCGACAATGCAGCAGGTGTGGCAATAATGCTTGAAACAGCTCGGGCAATCTCAAAGACTCAGCCCAAGTTCACATATCATTTCGTATCATTCGGTGGGGAGGAACTGGGCATGCTGGGATCAAAGGAGTTTGTAGCATCTCACAGTCTGGACTTGATTTCTCTCTGCATCAATTTTGATAGCATTGGCGCACTCCCTGGTGTTCTGCTCTTGCTCGCTGCAGGCACTGATAAGATGATTAGCTGGCTGGACTCCATTGCCAAGACTAGCACATATCCAGCTAGGTGTAGACGGGTCGCAACGTCGGGTGGGGACAACAAGGTTTTCGCCGCAAATGGCATTCCAACCATCCATGTGGCAAGCCATGGCACCACCAGTGGAAAGGTCAGTCACAGCACCATAGACGTGTCCTCTCTTCTTCGACCTAGAGATTTGGGTGAAGTTGGTAGACTTTCATGCCTCGTTATGGATTCTTTAGAGGAATCTCCGGATTTGTCTTTCGAGTTTGAGGTTCCCGATGATCTGCGTGAGAAGGCCATGAAGCGGATAGCTGATTGAAGGCTCCCCCGCGTGCTTGATATATGTCAGGTGGGAGCGATATAACTGACTCAAAGATACTCCATGTGTACAGTTTCCAAGCGATATTCACACAACACCTAAAGTTGTCAAGGTAAACAGCTGCGAGCTTCCGTCCTAAGCAGTTCAGCTTCGCAGCCATTCTCCTACTTGACCTCTTGGATCTTTTTCAAAAAAGCCTTCTTTGTCAAGTACGTGTAGCTTAGCAGCTTGCCATTATAGACAATATTGAAGACACCATATGCTGATGGTGCATTTTCTTGGACTTGCCTAGCATTTTTCAGCTCAATTGCCTTGACTTCTATCCTCTCGTTTCTGGCGCTTTCAAGTAATAACTTGACTGCATCTGGTACATAGGGACATTGTTTGGAATNNTATAGCACGGTCAGCCCTGAACCATATTTCTTCTGCCTTTCATCCCAATCCGTCGGGAATCTCGGGTTTGGTATATTCTTGAATTTCTTAATGACAAGTCCAAAGCTAGGTGGAGCCTGGTCAACTACGTCAAAGCCCCTTTCCACCAGAAACTTCTTGCTTATCAGCCAATGCCCTTCACTTGTAACCATTGCGACTCCTGCTTTGTCAAGTTGCCGCGCATCCTCAACGCATGCTTCAAGTAGCTTTGCACCATATCCCTTGTTCTTCCACTTACCGGTCACCCATAGGCAATGAATGACCATGTAGTCTGGTGCATTGACAGCTCTCCAAGCATACTCCCCGGGAATGTACTCGATGAATCCTCTAGAAGTCATCCTCCCTCCATCATTCACATGCAGAAGCTTGATTCTCAGGCCCTCGTTATAGCGTTCCAAGAACCATTTCAGCTTGTTTTGATATCCCTCTTCTTTCTTCTTCGACTTCTTGCAAAAGAAATCGTACTCCTCAACGTTCTCCGGATTCACGTCAACAATCTCGTATTCCTTCGCCATGGCATTCTCTACTCCGCCAACGGCTCCTGATTCTTCCTTACCTCGAGAGCTTCCTTCCTCTGCAGCAACCAAGCTGAACAAGATGACTCAGTTCACGGAAGAAAAGCACTCATCATCATCATGTTCACAATAATCGCCATCGCGATGATTACTACAAACGGAATCAGACAGCAAATCAGTCTTGCACCACAGCCCTTACTCTTGAAGAA
>MAXT01000061.1 GCA_001751225.1 Desulfuromonadales bacterium C00003107
GGTATGGGCAAGTCGGGTCTTATCTGTCAGAAGATTTCATCGACCATGGCTTCTACCGGCACGCCGGCTTTTTTTCTGCATCCTGCTGAGGGGATTCACGGAGACCTCGGCATGCTGATGAAGGGTGATGTGGTTATCGCCGTTTCAAACTCGGGCGAGACCGATGAGATCGTCCGGATTCTGCCGATCATTAAGCGAATGGGATTACCGTTGGTGGCCATGACCGGCAACCCTCGCAGCGCCCTGCGCCGTGCAGGTAATGTTTTTCTTGATATCTCTATTAAGGAGGAGGCTTGCCCTTTGGGGTTGGCTCCCACAGCCAGCACTACGGCTACTCTTGGCATGGGCGATGCCCTGGCTGTCGCTTTGCTTGTCCGCCGGGGATTTAAAGAAGAGGATTTTGCCCTGTTTCATCCAGGGGGCACTCTTGGCCGCAAATTGCTATTGAAAGTCGAGGAACTCATGCATTGTGGCAGTGCGATGCCCATGTGTCATGAATCGACTCCTCTTAAAGAAGCACTCTTTGAAATTACCAGCAAAAAACTTGGGATTACCGGTGTGCTAAATGATGAAGGTCAATTGGGGGGAGTCTTCACCGATGGTGACCTTCGACGATGTATGGCGCAGGGTTTTGAAGTGCTTGAGCGGCCGATTGGAGAGGTTATGGCACGCAATCCCAAGCGCATCCTAAACTCTGCGTTGGCCGCCGAGGCGGTACAAATTATGGAATCTCATACGATTACCTCCCTGTTCGTTTTTGATAGCGAAAAGGGCCGGGTGCCAGTAGGTATTATTCATTTACACGATCTTTTAAAAGCCGGAGTAGTTTGATGCAAGAACGTTTGAGCAAAATTCGTTTGTTGCTGCTGGATGTTGATGGAGTTCTCACCGATGGACGCATTACTTACGATGCCAATGGGGTCGAGAGCAAGTCCTTTGATGTTAAGGATGGTCATGGTCTCAAAATGTTGCAGCGGGCCGGAATCAAGGTTGGCATCATCACTGGGCGCAAATCGGAGATTGTAGCTTTACGCGCTCGGGAGTTAGGAATTGAAATTCTGCATCAGGGGGCTAAGCAGAAGCTGCCCCCCTATGAAACCGTTCTGCAGGAGCATGGTTTTGAAGACCGGGAAGTCGCCTATGTTGGAGACGATTTAGTGGATCTACCTATTTTAAAGCGAGTAGGTTTTGCGGTTACGGTGGCTGATGGTGTTGAGGAGCTAAGGGGGCGGGTTGACTATGTTACCCGTAGGCCTGGGGGGCGTGGTGCCGTCAGGGAAGTTTGTGATCTGTTGTTGAAAGAAACTGGTTGCTGGGGCGAAGTCACTGGGCGATACTTTGACGATAACAGGGATTGATGGCGTCAAATCTCGTGCCAACTTAATGGATTCGTCTTTACAGGTATGGGGCTTGATGCTATACTGACAGCAACTATGAAAAGCAAGATAACTATCCGAAATATTTTATTATTTTCCATAATTATGCTGGTTGGTACGGTGTCTTTCGTATTGTGGCGAAATTTTAAAATAGCCACTCCAGAACAGTTGATTGAGATGCTTCCAGATAATGTCGACATTGCCTTAGACAATATCGATTATACAGAAACCCGAGGAGATCGGCGTTTCTGGAGGTTGCAGGCCGATTCTGTGGCTCACGAGGCACAACGTCAGGAAGCCCACCTTGAAAATGTTCATATGACATTATATGACCAAGGAGAGTTCGGCGATATTCAGCTGACCGCTCAGCGGGGTAAGTGGTTTTCAGAAACCGGTAATGTGGAACTCAACGGCGATGTGGTGGTAAAGAGCGGTCAAGGTCAGGCGCTGTATTGCCAGCAATTATCCTATGACAACAAGGCCGAATTGATAACTAGCGAGTCGCAGGTTCGATTGGTTGCCAAGGATATGGTAACAAAAGGTCTAGGGTTGCAGGTTTCTTTGCCACAGCAACGCATGACGATCTTGGGCCAGGTGCATACCACATTGAGCAACTGGTAAAGGAGTTGAATGAAAGACATGTCGGTTTGCCGGATCAGCGTCCTTCTGTTGTTGCTATTGCTCACTCTTTTCGTTGGCGGCCGTGGCTCGATTGCCTTCGCCGGACAGGAGGGGGGCGGTTCAGAGGCCATTGAGATTACGTCCCGTCGTCTCGAGGCCGACCAGGCGGCCGGTACGGTTCGTTTTATCGGCGATGTTGTGGCCGTACAGGGTGATACAACAATTCGTGCAGAGGAACTGATATTATATCAGGCCAGCGAAGGTCAGCGTATTGACCGTATTGAAGCGTTTCGGCAGGTACGTATTGAACAGGGCGAGCGTGTAGCGACTGGCCAAAAAGCCGTACTTAATAAGGCGCTCGGCCAGGTTGTTTTAACCGGTTCGCCTAAAGTTCGGCAAGGCGCTGATTTTGTGGAAGGCGATGAAATTGTCTTCTTTCTCGACTCGGAACGTAGTATCGTACGAAGTAAGGGGAGTGAGCGGGTTAAAGCCGTTTTTCACCCAAGGGAAAGGACCTCAGAATGACTCAACGCCTTGTTGCCCAAGGTCTGCATAAAGCCTATGATGGGCGGCAGGTAGTGAGCGGAGTTGATTTGGAGGTGGCTTCTGGCGAGGTTGTTGGTCTATTGGGTCCCAACGGGGCTGGAAAAACAACATCTTTTTACATGGTTGTTGGTTTGGTCCGCCCGGATAAGGGCCAGATTTTTCTAAACGATAAAGAATTGACCGACATGCCTATGTATCAGCGGGCAAGAGTCGGTATAGCTTATCTGGCGCAGGAAACATCCGTCTTTCGTAAAATGACAGTTGAGGAAAACCTCCTCGCCATTTTGGAGACCTTAGATATCCCCTCTGCGGTTCAACGTCAGCGTATGGTTGAGCTTTTGGAAGACTTTAGATTGGAACATGTCGCTAAATCTCCCGGTTATGCTCTGTCAGGAGGAGAACGGCGACGTCTTGAAATAGCTCGGGCACTTGTGGTCAATCCGGCTTTCATTTTGCTGGATGAACCCTTTGCCGGTATTGACCCGATTGCGGTTATTGACATTCAGAATATTATCGCGAAGTTACGTCAGCGCGGTATTGGCATTCTGGTTTCTGACCACAATGTGCGTGAAACTCTTGGTGTCTGTGACAGGGCCTATATTCTGAATGCTGGAGAGATTCTGACCTGCGGCCTGCCGAATGAAATTGCTGCTTGCCCGAATGTGCGTTCTATTTATCTGGGAGATAAATTTAAGCTCTAGCCGTTAAGCGGTTCTTCCTTGTTAGCGTAAAGTATATGGGCATTGTCCCGGGAGTATCATGGCCTTAGAAATCCGCCAACAACTGAAATTGACTCAGCAACTGGTCATGACTCCGCAGCTGCAGCAGGCCATCAAGCTGTTGCAGTTGTCCCGTATGGAGTTGGAAATCGTTGTCCGCCAGGAATTGGAAGAGAATCCGATTCTGGAAGAGGGGGTCGATACTCTTGAGGAGAAGGAAGAGCAGGACGAAGAAAAAGAGTCTGAACAAAGTGAAGCGGCCAGCGAGGAAGTGCAGGAACTGAAGGAGAATCCGGAAGAATTTAACGATGTTGATTGGCAAACCTATTTAGAAGGAAATCATCTCAGTGGCACTTCTTCTGAAATGTACGAAGGAGACGATGATCGGCCCAGCTACGAAAACTTGCTGACCAAAAAGAGCTCCCTTGGCGATCATCTGCTGTGGCAGCTTAATCTCAGTCGAATCGCTGATGATGATCGACTCGCAGCGGCTGAGGTCATTGGTAATATTGATGAAAACGGGTATCTTCAGGCCTCTGTAGAAGAGATTGTCAGTTGTTCCGGACTGGCGATGCCTGTTGTAGAACGGGCTCTAAGTCTGGTACAGGATTTTGACCCGCCGGGTGTAGGCAGCCATACATTGCAGGACTGTCTGCTGAAGCAGGTTAAACAGTTAGATATGGAAGGCAGTCTGGTGGAGCGGATTCTCCAGCATCATATGGCCGAGTT
Organism: Desulfuromonadales bacterium C00003107; assembly: GCA_001751225.1. Taxonomy (GTDB): domain Bacteria; phylum Desulfobacterota; class Desulfuromonadia; order Desulfuromonadales; family Syntrophotaleaceae; genus Syntrophotalea_A. Next base: position 3,992 of record MAXT01000061.1, read on the forward strand.
GGAGACACGCAAATACCCGGCTATCGCCAAAGCTTTGGAAGAGAGCCTCGACGACGTTCTCGGTGCAGCCCGTATTATTTCTGGACTTGATCCGCGACCCGGTCGCGCCTACAGTCAGGAGGACATTCATTACATCACGCCTGATATCTTCGTTTATAAGATCAGCGAAGAGTATGTGGTCGTTTTGAACGACGAGGGCCTGCCTAATTTGCGCATTAACTCCTTTTATCGCAATGCCCTTACAGGAAGCGCCAATGTCGACAAAAAAGCGGGCGAATATATCCAGGAGAAGTTACGGGGAGCGATGTGGCTGATTAAAAGCATCCATCAGCGCCAGCGGACCATCTACCGGGTAACCAAAAGTATTGTCAAGTTTCAGAAAGAATTCTTTGACAAGGGCATAGAACATCTCAAACCGTTGGTGCTGCGCGACGTCGCCGAGGACATTGAGATGCATGAATCAACAGTCAGTCGGGTCACCACCAATAAATATGTGCAGACGCCGCGAGGCCTGTTCGAACTTAAATATTTTTTCAATAGTGGCATTAACACAACAGTGGGAGCTTCCATCGCTTCGGAAAGTGTTAAAAGTAAGATTAAGGAAATCGTCGCTAGCGAAAATATCAAAAAACCCTTTTCGGACCAGAAGATTGTCGATATGCTGCGTCAGCAGGGTATCGATATCGCCCGGCGTACCGTTACCAAATACCGGGAGATGTTGGGGATAAGGTCATCCACGGAGCGAAAGCGTTTTTTCTGAAAGGAGGCAGGGCCAAAGACAGGTTGATATATCAGGTCAATGGCGAGGCTGTTTCAGACATCAACAAGCTACAATCCCCTGGAGGTACATTTATGAAAATTGCCGTAACGTTCAGACACATGGAAACCAGTGATGCCGTGCGTAACTACCTCGAGGAAAAACTTTCCCGCGTCAAAAAGTATATTGACGAGCCGATCGATGCGCAGGCAGTGCTCTCTGTAGCAAAGAAAATTCGACACAGCGCGGAAATTACTCTGGTGGCCAAAGGAATCACGATTAAAGGCTCTGAACATACTAACGATATGTATGCGGCTATCGATGGGACAGTTGATAAAATAGAGCGTCAGCTCAAGCGATATAAAGAAAAGCTTAAAGATCATAAACCGACCAGTGGGCGTGAACGGCGTGTGGCCAAGACTGTCTATGCGGCGGAAAGTATCGATGAGGGCATTGGCCAGCCGAGTATCATACGCAGCAACAGTTTTTCGGTGAAACCGATGGCAGTTGAAGAAGCGGTGATGCAGATGGACCTTTTGCACAAGGAATTCCTTGTTTTTACTGATTCCACCACCGAGGAAATCAGTGTTGTTTACCGGCGGTCGGATGGGAACTACGGTTTAATCGTGCCGGAAGCTCAATAGCTAGCTATTTGTAATATATTAGAGGGAGGATTCCGACTGCAGAGTAGTGTGTCGGGATAAAATACCAAGAATGAAGATAGTCGACTTGCTAAACCCTGCTGCCATCGTGTCGAACTTGCAGGCTGCGGATAAAAATACGGCCTTAGAAGAACTGGCTGATGCGATTGTCGGCGTCGAGAATGGTTTGGACCGGCAAGAAGTGATCGGTGTGCTGCAAGAACGTGAACGTCTGGGCAGCACCGGTATCGGCGAAGGCGTTGCTATCCC
>MAXT01000062.1:0-883 GCA_001751225.1 Desulfuromonadales bacterium C00003107
GATCCAGCGGGAACCATTTTTGACTCGGAGGTTGGGAAAGTATGTAAACCCGAGCCTGATTTTGTTATGCTATGCTCGTATCCAGAGACCGGCAGTGTGATACTGAAAGCAGCTTACGAGAAAGGGAATATGATTGACATTGATTGGCTGCTTTCCGAAGGACTCAGGGATGAGACACTGGCAGAGATGGTAGGCAAGGACGTAGCAGGAAACTACATTATAGCGGGATTAAAAGGAACAACGCCAGACCCGAGAGTGGCAGGGCCCGCATACGAAAATTTTAAACAGAAATACGAAGCCGAGTACGAAAAGGAGGTTACCACTTACTGCTCTAACAGTTATGACGCGGCGGTGTTGGTAGCACTTGCGATAGAAAAAGCGGGAAAAGCAGAAGGAACAGCTATCCGGGACAGTATGAGGGAAATTGCGAATCCGCCGGGCGAAGAGGTAACCAACATAAGCGAAGCATTGGCACTCATCCGTGATGGTAAAGACATAAACTACCAGGGTGCTTCTGGCGAAATCACCTTCGATGAGAACGGGGATGTATCCGGTGCGTATTGTATCTGGTATATCGCAGAAAACGGCAGCGTAGTGCTCGCAGAACCAATCGAGCTTGATGGTCCGGAAGTAACGCCAACGCCGGCTCCGAGCCCATCTGCAACGCCAACCATTACGCCAACGCCTACACCAGAAGAAGCGACTCCTGTACCACCGAAAGCAACACCAACACCGAAAGAAGAAGCGACTCCTGCAGAAGAAACACCTGCACCAGGCTTTGAAGCAGTCTTCACCGTTACAGGTATTCTTGCAATCGCATATCTGGTGTTACGACGAAGAAGAGCGTGAAACAACGTGGGAATAAATAGGGGGTTGATTTTTA
>MAXT01000062.1:946-2401 GCA_001751225.1 Desulfuromonadales bacterium C00003107
TTTTGGACAAAAGAAACGTTCATGTGCCAGAGGAACACTCATAAGCATGAAAATATAATATGTTTTCAGACAAAATGGCACTAATAGAAAGCCCGGAATTTGAAAGACGAATAGGCATAAGGTTTTACGCTACGTCCACAGAAGGACTCGGCGGCGCCATAAAAACGCAACCTTCCGATTTCATAGTGCGTGAAATCACGAATCGCAAAGAGAAAGAAGAAGGAAAATATCTGATTGCCGAGTTGACGAAGGAGAACTGGGACACACACAGCGTGATACGGGAAATATCGCGACGGCTGGGGGTTAGCAGGAATAGAATCGGGTTTGCGGGCACCAAAGATAAAAGCGCGGTTACCACGCAGAAGATTAGCATATGGGATGTGCACGAAGACGAGCTTGACCGTGTAAAAATAGCAGATGTCGAGTTAAAAAAGATAGGAAGGTCGAATAAGCCCGTTTCTTTGGGTGACCTTTATGGCAACGAATTTGAGATTGTTATTCGTGGTATAGAAGGGCGTGAAGAGGTGCTAAAGGATAGACTTGCGGCGATTACAAAAGAAATAGGGATCCTGGGTGGGGTGCCTAACTTCTTTGGTGTGCAACGGTTTGGCATCATTCGCCCGATAACGCATGTGGTGGGTAAACACTTAATACGAGGCGATATAAAAGCAGCGGTGATGTCATACATCGCAGACATTTTCCCTGGCGAAAATGAAGAGGCGAAACGAGCGAGGTTGCTATGCAAAGAAGGGCAACTAAAAGAAGCGTTGAAGCTAATGCCTGTGTTCCTGCGATACGAGAATGCGATGTTGAACGAACTGGTGAAGCACGAAGAAGACCCGGATTTCCTATCTGCTTTTTCTGTACTTCCGAAAAACTTACAGAAACTTTTCGTTCATGCGTACCAAGCTTATCTCTTCAATCTCGCTTTAAGTGCGCGTATGGAGCAGAACATACCATTCAACGAGGCGTTAGTCGGCGATATGGTCTGTTTTCGTAACGAGTTGGGCTTGGCAAACCCGGATAAGGTAGAGCGAGTCACGGCGGACAAAATAGATGCGATAAACCGGTTGATTACGCATGGCAGAGCGTTTGTCACTGCTGCGGTCATTGGCTATGAGACGGACTTCGGTGCGGGTGTGGAAGGCGAGATAGAGCGCAAAGTATTGGAGGCGGAAGACATGGTACTGAACGATTTTCATATCGAGGAGATTTCTAAAATGAGTTCTAAGGGTACACGAAGACCTATTTTGGTGCCGGTGAAGTTAAACACAGAAGAAGTTACTGATGACGATATGAATCCGGGATGTAAAAAAGTAAAGTTGAGTTTCTTCTTACCAAAAGGGTCGTATGCAACGGTTGTGCTGAGGGAATACATGAAAAATAAGCCGTTAGCGGTTTAGGAAGTATGCGGGTTAGCGCAACCATTAATTATCAATCATCTATTGAACTTTG
>MAXT01000062.1:2430-2706 GCA_001751225.1 Desulfuromonadales bacterium C00003107
TAGTACCCGAAATAGAAGACCGTTATGATTAATACAGCAACAAGCACCAGAAGTAGCGGTAGCTTGCCTGCACCGCCCGACTCGCCAGAAGAAGCATTCCCAAACGGATAACCCGAAACTTCTTTTTTTGTTTCTTGTTCTTCTGCTGCTTCCGAACTGCTAACATTTACCGGCACTTGCATACCGCTCGCTTCTCCCGTGCCTGCTTCACCGATACCTCTGCCAGCACCGAATCCGCCTGTGAGACCACCGCCGCCACCGCCGCCTCTGGTGCCG
>MAXT01000062.1:2788-2999 GCA_001751225.1 Desulfuromonadales bacterium C00003107
CTCCTCGTCTTTCTCTTCAAGCGTAACATCCTGCCACGCCTTATTATTGAGCGGATTCTTCTCTGTTATAACGTCATCAGAGTCAACCTCAGCAACAAGCCTGCAAATCCTGTTCCCGGATTCTGATTTCAGGCTTGAATCCCAATCTGCTTCTGTTACGGTCCAGTTGAAACTCATGTTTGCCTCATCGTCAGCATTTAGCATATTAATA
>MAXT01000063.1:0-189 GCA_001751225.1 Desulfuromonadales bacterium C00003107
GGGAAGCTGCCAGACGAGCAACTCGAAGACCAGAATGGCTTTGCCACCTTCTGCGGTCACATCACTCCGGTAAACCCTGAAATCGTTTCGTTCTATCAAATTTCTGACGGATGTCTCGGCTTTTCGTAACTGCGGGAATAAAATGTCTTCTACCACATCCGGCGCCTCAAACGTGACCATCACGAACTC
>MAXT01000063.1:235-2501 GCA_001751225.1 Desulfuromonadales bacterium C00003107
TGCAAAACGAATACAAAGATACAGAAGCCGCCACATTCCTCTTCGGGTCCACGGGGTCTATCACAATAAGCGGGTCCTCTCCCTTGTATTTTCCATGACCCTCGAGGTCTATCCTCTCGCCGTATTTCCATCGCGATGCGTTTATCAATAGCTTCACGAACGAGGAGTATTCCAGTATAAGCAACTCGCAGAGATAGCCGGAGAAGCCTTTTCGACGCTGCTCCGAGCCATAAATACCCAAACATTTCATAAATTGCTTTAGCAGTATCACTTCGTCCTCAAGCCCGGCTAATCGTGTCACAACGTATTCATTATGAAACGGAGTCCTGTCCACTGCGGACTTCAGCATTGATGCGTTCTTTACTTCAAAACAAGGCACCAGGTCTGCCTCGTACTCCGTTTCCGCAACGTAAAAGTAGGCGTGAATATACGGATGTGAGGCATATCGCTCTTCATAACGCTCCGAAACACTTTTTGCAAGCGCAAGTCCTTTCTCTTTCAAATCCTCTTCTGACATATCCGCGGGAAACATGATGAATATGTCTATGTCCGCATCACCACTTACCCACGTATTTCTCGCGGTTGACCCAACGGAGATAGCACGAGCGTTTATGCCCATCTCTGACGCTTTGTTGTTTAAGTTAGCAATTATAAGGTTTGTCACGGTCTTTACTTCTTCTCTTTCCTTATCATCGGGGCGTATTCTCACAATGACTTCTTTACATATCCTGTTTATCTCTTCTTCCTCTTTTATCATTGCGTGTGAAAAATTACTCGCGAGTCATTCAACGGATGTTAGAGTTATTTAGGCGATGGAAATATTTAAATACCGTGGTGCCGATAAAGGATAGTGAAAAATGGAAAGCATCAAGAGATTCTTTAAGAACGATAAATTTGGAGAACATGTAGGCATAGAGTTATTAGAAGTTTCAGTGGGCAGCGCAAAAGTAAAAATGGAAATTAAGGATTATCACTTGAATAGTCACAAAACGGTCCATGGTGGTGCGATATTTACGCTGGCGGATTTAGCTTTTGCCGTTGCGTCAAATTCACACGGCACTATTGCCGCGAGTATCAATGCGAACATTTCTTACATAAAAGCCGCTACTACAGGCACATTGATTGCCGAAGCAAAAGAAGTCGCGATAAATCCGAAACTTGCTACTTACACTATCCATGTTACCGACGACGCAGGCGATATAATCGCAATTTTTCAGGGGATGGTTTACAGGAAAAAAGCTGCGATTGATGCCTCGCATGAATGATTTTGTGAATTGCCTTAAGACCTATCTTCTACAATCCTGTAATATCTCTTCCGCATTGTCCAGCACAAAATTTTTGATGACTTCTAACTCCTGGCAGGTTCCGAATTTGTCTTCGGTCCTGTTTATTACATCCTCGGGGGTCAATGCGGGTGCCATTTTTATATAATCCAGAACGTAGTGCAAGTACCAGGCTATTACATATTCACTACCTTTTCGGCGCAAAAATTCTACCTGAAGGTACTTGGGGATTTTCATTATCATTCTAAAATCTCGTACTCTTACTAATTGCAATATTATTTCCACTCCTTCGTGCTCACAGAACGCCCGAAACTCCAGGCTCTCTTCGGGAAAGTCACTCAAATGATTCACAAAGTTCGATACCTTGCTGGTCAGCCCCATCCGCTCCGCCCATTTATCATGAATCTCCCACTTTGGCATATTCTCTGATAACCGCTATTATCTAATAAATAGTTGGAACGTTCGACTCATCGCTTTCAATTGGGGGCATTTCTGCGTAAAGCTATAGTGCATTTGATAATGTGTTATGTCAAAACCAAACGACTTTTATACGAAGGATGAACAAGAGCGTACCGATGCGGGCAATTAATGATGAATATGTGAGGGATATTTATAAGGTGCCTGATAGATTATATATGGGAGATAGATAGAGAAATAGAGGGGTGAAAGCGAAGAATGGGGACTGAAATAGAAGAACGGAAATATGTGCGGTTACCGTCTTTTTTAGAACAAGGTTTCTCGGATTTGAAACGTGAGGTTGTGGATAAGAGCATTTGCAGCCTCTGTGGCACCTGTGTAGCGTTTTGCGATAAGATTAGATTAGACGTAGGAGAAGGCGAAAACGAGGCCGGAGTGCCCGAGTTCGGTGAGGACTATGATACGGTATGCGGGCTGTGCTATACCTTCTGTCCCAGGACTTTCCTGCCGGTATCGGAAATAGAGCGGCGGATATTAGGTGCGGAAAGTGCAGAAGAAGATGTTCT
>MAXT01000063.1:2562-2789 GCA_001751225.1 Desulfuromonadales bacterium C00003107
TATGCACTTGAAGAAGGTATGATAGATGGTGCGGTGATTACGGCATCGGATAATCAGTGGAAACCGATAATAAAGGTTGCCAAGAACTACGAGGAGTTAAAGGAAGGCGCGGGAACGAAATACACGCTTTATCCCAGTGTGGTAGGCGTAAAAGAAGCGATGGAAGAAGGTTGTGCCGCTATAGGGTTTGTGGGATTGCCATGTCAAATACAGGGTTTGAGAAAAGT
>MAXT01000064.1 GCA_001751225.1 Desulfuromonadales bacterium C00003107
TTGATATCCACCTTGTGCATCTCAGAGATCTTGTCCTCGTAGACGTTCAGGGTGTTGAGCAGCGCCGTCGTCTCCCGGTTGACGTCCTCCACCACCTTATGAAAGTTATCGACGGAAATCACCCCGATCATGTCGAGCAGTACCTTAAGGGACTTGCGCGCGTCGTGGCGTACCCGGCTCAATTGCTCCGCCAGGGAAAAGTCCTTGCCGTGCAGCCGTTCCATACGCTTGGCAATAGTCTGCGCCTGCCCCGCCAGCAGCGAAAAAGTCATTTTGCGATAGACGGTGCTCTCTTCATACTTAAAGGCCCGCGCCGTAAAGAAGCTCACCACGCTGCCGAGCTTTTCCCACACATAGAGATAGATGGTGCTCTCGGGAGGCACCTCGCCCGCCAGCTTTTCGACAAAAGCCGAACCGATGCCCTTACCCCGACCAAAGGGACTGGTCACCTGGGTATAAATATGAAAGCGAGTCTGCTTTTTGTTGGAATAGACCACCAGGTAACCAAGAATCTCCCCTTCCTCGTCCCACACATAGCTGTGCAGGTAATCCATGTCGATCTTCTTGTCCTTGACGTAAGGCGACGGGATCAGCACCGTATCGATGTTCAGGAACGGAATCTTGCGGATGCGCTTTTCGTCTTCCGGGGTCAGACCGCGAATGTAGGGGAATTCAGATTTTTCCTCAGACATGATCTAGATTCGCCTTTCTCAGAAGTGCTCCCGTTATCAGCTCAGGAAACAGGCGGATTCATTGTGGTTGTTACCGCGTTATTGTAGCGTGGATAGGATTAAATTGCATCTGTAACGGTAGTATTCTGATACCGTGACACCTTCTTCAGCTATCCGGGGCACCTCAAATAGTCATTTGAAATATGCAGGTTTCAGATTGTCAATTCAAGGTTACCAGACAAAAACCTCGGTTACCAAATTGACACCCACCCATAATATTTAAATGCACTTGGCTAAAAGATATTTTGAAGTATTGGCTAGGCATAAGGGGCTAAAAATATAACAGTTATGCCCACTAGCGCAATTTTTCCACGAACCTCTGTTGCCAGGAAGTTTGGTCGAACCGAAAGGAAACATGACATGCCAGCCACCATTTTAAGCCAAGATATTGTAGCAATCTGCCTATTTCACGCTGACGGGAACATCGACTTGTCCCTGGAGAATATCCTTTTTCATGTGGAGACTTATCAGGAAGGACACAATCGACATTTTGGCATTTCAAGGGGGGATTTCCGTGGGCTATTCTACAGGTTGATCTTTATGGAACTGGGAATGAAGAAATTTGGGGATGACCTTAACGATATACGGTTGAGAGGTGTTATCTCTAAGATACTTACGTACCACTCTGCATATTTTAATGACGAAGGAGAGCATTGGATCAAAGATGATGTAAGGTGGCATGAGGAAGATCGATCTGGTTACAATGTAGAAGCATATCAAGAAAAAACACAACGAAAAGAAGACATGCATATATTTTTTCAGCCACACGAACTTCGTGCACTTAATCCCATAGTCGTTAAAGAATTTATGAAAAAAACACAAATAACAGATTCGATTTCATACCATTGTTCAAGACCGGGAGAATCGAGTTAAAGCGAAGAGTTCACTCGCTCCTGCGAATACCTCCGAGATCAACCCCACCAAGCATTAAACAACAAAGGAGCAACACCAAATGAAACCACGCATCAGCATGATTACCCTAGGTGTTCGCGATCTCGCCGCGTCGGTGCAGTTCTATGAAGCAGGGCTCGGCTTCCCCCGTATGAAATCCCCGCCGGAAGTGGCTTTCTTCACCCTCAACGGCACCTGGTTGGGATTGTACGGGAGGGAAGCGCTGGCGGAGGATGCTACGGTGTCGGCGGAAGGTTCTGGCTTTGCCGCTATCTCCCTGGCGCATAATGTCCAGTCGGAAGCGGAGGTTGACGAAGTGATGAACCAGGCCATTACGGCTGGAGCAACGCTGGTCAAGAAACCGCAGAAGGTATTCTGGGGTGGGTACAGCGGCTATTTCAAAGATCCGGACGGACACCTGTGGGAGATTGCCCACAACCCACATTTTTGGGTTGGCCCGATGGATGAGGACAATTGAAAACGGTCGACATAGGTCCAACTTCGCCGAGATCGAGACTTGCGCTCGGGGCTAAAACCGGTACGCTGCCAAAGTCCCTTTAAACAACTAATTTCATGTTGAAAATCCTTTTTCTAAAAAGTTCATAATAAGGCTATTTTTCCGCTGCTAAAACCAGTTATAGTGCAAAAAAACTTACACCCCCTCCGGCATTGCCTGCGAGGGGGTTATTTCGTCGGTTGGAGGTCTTAGTGACCATGGAAATGTCGGCGAGTATGCGCGATCGGTTGATCGCTGCAAACCACCGGGAATACGGGGAGAGCTACGAACAGTTGCTCTTCCCTACCCCATCGCAAGCGCAGCGGGCTCTGGCCCACCGCGCCGAATTGTTGGATGATCTGCACGGGCGGGTGGCGGTCGGTTACGGCGGCACCAAGCTCGACTGCACCGGCCTATCGCCGGGTTGCCGTATCTGCGCCGAAGGGGGCTGGTCCTGCCTGTTTATCACCGGCCGCTGCAACTGTCGCTGTTTTTACTGCCCCACAGCCCAGACCGAAAACGACCCTCCGACCACCAATGCGGTGGATTTTCGCACCCCGGCCGACTATGTCGGTTATCTCGAACGCTTCGGCTTTCGTGGTGCCAGCATCAGCGGCGGTGAACCGTTGATGAATCCCAAACGTTCACTGGCTTATGTGCGCGCTGTAAAAAAACATTTCGGTGATGCCATGCACGTCTGGCTTTACACCAACGGCACCCTGGCAGATGACGACTTACTCCGTCAGTTGGCCGATGCCGGGCTCGACGAGATCCGTTTTGATATCGGCGCCACCGATTATCACCTCGACAAGCTGCGATTGGCTGCCGGGGTGATTCCGACCCTCACCGTGGAAATCCCCGCCATCCCTGAAGACCTGCCCCGCCTCAAGGGAATGCTGGGCAAACTGCGCGATGCCGGGGTCATGCACCTTAACCTGCACCAGATGCGTCTCACTCCCCATAATTTTGAACATCTTTCCGCCCGCGGCTACACCTTTCTACATGGAGAGAAGGTGACCGTGCTCGAATCGGAACTGGCTGCTCTGGAGGTGCTGCAACACAGTCTCGACAACAACATCGGCCTGCCGGTCAACTATTGCTCCTTTGTCTTCAAAAATCGCTATCAAGCTCAAGCCGTCCGTCGGCGTAACGTTCAGTTTATGGTTAAACCCTTTGAGGACATCACCGACAACGGTTATATCCGCACCTTGACCCTGCTCGGTGAAACGGCAACGGTGACCCGACAGATTGAGAACTTCAAGGCGCTGTCCATAGATGACGACCTGTGGAGCAAAGGCAACAGTCCCGGAAAGCTACTGGTTCATCCCCAACTGCTGAAACTGGTCAACAATAGTGCCTTTCGCTTGCAGGTCGGTTACGCCAGCTGCCGCCAGTTGCCGTCGGTGAGCTACCACAACCCTTTTATCACCATCCCAGTAAGTCCGGCCAAGTCGGTGATCATCGAGCGGGGCCGCGCTGTGGCGGACGTTGAATTGGGCGAGGAAGCGCGAGAGCGTTTCATAAAACTCTTCCTTGCTGGCGATAGTTCATCGCCGAGCGTCGCAGGCAACGACTCCCTAGCGGCACTGGCCCCCTTTGAACACGGCAGACAGGGGTTGCAGGATTATTTCTGAAAACATTCAAAACCCGCCTCACGCAACGACGCAAAGTAGAACTCAATCCCTTCCCGCCGCCCCGTTGACCGTCACTGCTTGGCTTAAGCCGCTTATCCACCTATAATTGGATTACGTCGTAAAAAGTCAGCCCTACAGCGTTACGGCATTTTTTCAGGACCTCGACACACTAAAGGTATGCCTTCGCCCCTGAAAAAACACCAAGCCTTGTAGGTCGAACTTTTTACTTAGCCATCCTATGAGTTTTTACAGGCGATACCAAAGTATGCCCTCTTTTCCCAAATCGAAGCTACGCGCCAAACTGCACCGATGGTGGTCTACGCCGCGGATCTGGAAATTCTTTATCCTGCGCATCCGTCTGGCATCGACCTATCAAGCGCTGGACCGCTACCAGGTGCTTTTCTGGGCCGGACTAGTCGGAGTGCTGGGGGGCCTGTCATCGGTTCTGTTTCGCAAGCTGCTCGACCTGATGGCCTTTGCCCTCAGCGGCCGCCACGGCGGAGTCGTAGAGATCTTTACCGGCCTGCCGCCCTGGCAGCGTCTGATCACGCCGATAGTCGGCGGCCTGGTTGCCGGCGCGGTGCTCTATTTCGGAGGTCGCTGGCACTCGCGGCGGGACAGCTCTACCGATTTCATGGAGGCGGTGGTCCTCGGTGAGGGCTCCCTCTCCTTTCGCTCCAGCATCGTGAAAATTCTTTCAGCGGCTTTTTCTGTTACCTCGGGAGGCTCTATCGGCCGCGAGGGACCGATGGTACAGCTCTCTTCCCTGCTCGCCTCCCTGGTCGGCCGCACCCGAAAATGGTCGGTGGCGCAACGGCGACTAATACTAGCCTGCGGCGCCTCGGCGGGGATCGCCGCGGCCTACAACGCGCCCATCGCCGGATCGCTGTTCGTCGCCGAGATCGTGGTTGGCTCCATCGCTATGGAAACCTTCGGCCCGTTGGTCTTCTCCTCGGTGCTGGCCACCCAGACGGTGCGATTTCTGGCCGGCAGCGAACCCCTGTATGTCATTCCCCCTTTTCACCTGCAATCAGGTCTGGAATTGCTCTATTACCTGGCTCTCGGTCTGCTTGCCGGACTGGTCGCCCCCTGGTTTCTGCGGGCCCTGCGCGGCAGCGAAAAACTGTTCGGCAAGACCTGCCTGCCGGCCTATCTGCGCCTTGCCCTGGGCGGCCTGGTGGTTGGAATCCTGGCCTTGCGCTATCCGGAAGTGTGCGGCAACGGCTACAGCGTGGTCAACGGCATCCTGCAAGAACAATGGCTGTGGTCAAGCCTGGCAATTTTGCTGTTGCTGAAGGTGACCGCCACCTGCGCCAGTTTCGGTTCCGGTGCGGTGGGCGGGGTCTTTACCCCGACCCTGTTCGTCGGCGCCAGCGTGGGCTATCTGTTCGGCCATGCCTGCGCCGGCCTTGGACTCGTCGGGCTGCCGGCGCCGGGCGCCCTGGCCCTGGCCGGCATGGGCATGGTGCTGGCGGCCACCACCCACGCGCCATTGATGGCCATTATCATGATCTTCGAAATGACTCTCGACTACCAGTTGATCCTGCCCCTGATGCTCGGTTGCGTGCTGGCTCATTTCACCGCCCTGGGTTTCGAGAGCGGCTCCATCTATAGCGCCTCCCTAAAGCGCAAAGGCGCCGGTTATGTCCAGCGTCATCTAGCCTTACTAAAAGTCGGCGGATTGATGAAGTCCGACCCGGCGCGGGTTCGACCGAACACCCCTTTCGTTCAGATAGCCCGGCATTTCGTCTTACAAACCTACCGCTACCTTTATGTGGTGAACGAACAGGAGGTCTACATCGGCGCGGTAGGACTGCATGACATCAAGCAATATCTTGGCAGCTCGTCTTTGGACAATCTGATTGTCGCTCAGGATCTGCTCACCGACGGCCCACCACAAATCACTTATTCCGCCTCACTGGAGGAAGCCCTGGAGCGGTTCAGCTCCTATTCCGGGGAGCGGCTGCCGGTGGTAGCAGACGGCCCATTGCCCCGGTTGCTGGGAAGCCTGGCCAAAACCGATCTGCTACTGGCCCTCGCCGAGCGAGTGCCGCCTACTGAGGGCCAATTCGCCGGCGAAGCTAAAGAGAGCTAAGGGCTGCCTCCTCTTTCAAAGCAGCCTCTCACAACGGCGCAACGCAAGGCTCAAAATCTGATCAGCGCAGTGCGCGAGAAAAGGTCTTTGACGCCTAGAACAAAGACGCTACGATAAAAAACATTAGGCGCTATCGTTTCGCCACCTCTTGAATGTTTTGTCATGAGTGGAGAATCGATTACTGGAGGTTTGGGATGAACTGGCTGCAAGATGAGCGTTACGAAGATTCACCACAGCAGGCACCCTGGCAAACAATACTCCACGAAGTGATCTTCGAAGCCGACACCCCGGTAGGAAAAGCTTTTGACGTATTACTCATCGTCAGCATCCTGGCCAGTGTTGTGACGGTGATGCTCGACAGCATGGGTGCGGTGCGTTTGCAGTACGGCCAACTGCTTCTCATGTTCGAGTGGTTTTTCACCCTGCTGTTCACCGCCGAGTATGTTTTGCGCCTGTTCTGCGTCGGTCAACCGCGCAAATACGCGGTCAGTTTTTACGGAGTGGTTGATCTGCTGGCGATTATTCCGACCTACCTCAGCCTGGTTTTGCCGGGCAGCCAGTATCTGCTGGTCATCCGTATTCTGCGCATTTTGCGTATCTTCCGTATCCTGAAGCTGGTCGCCTATCTCGGCGAGGCGCGCCTGCTCATGCAGGCGCTGCGGGCCAGCGGCCGCAAGATCACAGTCTTTCTCCTCACGGTGCTGACCCTGGTGGTCATCTTCGGTTCGTTGATGTACGTCATCGAAAGCGCGGAAAACGGCTTCACCAGTATTCCACGCAGTATCTACTGG
>MAXT01000065.1 GCA_001751225.1 Desulfuromonadales bacterium C00003107
GATAAACGGCGATCCTCTCAACCGCCTACCCAATACCAGCAACCTGAGCTTCGAATATATCGAGGGCGAATCGATCCTGATGCTGCTCAACGAAGAAGGCATCTGCGCCTCCTCCGGTTCGGCCTGTACCAGCGGCTCGTTGCAACCCTCCCACGTGCTTCGAGCGATGGGTGTGCCCTTCACTGCCGCCCACGGCTCAATACGCTTCAGTCTCAGCATCTACAACGACGACGCCGACATTGACCACGTCATCAAGGTGATGCCGCCGATCGTCGAGCGCATTCGCGATATGTCGCCTTTCTGGAAGGACTACCAGGCCGGCAAACCGCCGAGCAGTTTCCTCACCGGCGGTGACGTCGAGCACCACGTTCACGGCTGAAAAACAGTCCTTATTGTAAAAAAGACCTCCCCTTTTCCGCAAGCCGTTTGCCTTTCGTGTTGATTTTTGACCGCAGCCCCCAGGCGTCCATCTGGACAGAGCCTGGGGGCTCTTCCTTTTTCTAGCTTTCCTCGAATGTCAGGATCTCGGTGAGCCTGACCTTGCCCTTCGCCAGCCCCAGACGCATGGCTGGCGTCTTTTTGTCCTTGCCCGCCTCCAGATAGTTGTAGTGCACGCGGTAGATGGCGAGGAGCATCGCCGCCACCTCTGGGTCGTAGGCGTTGCGCTGGTACCAGACCCGGCCGGCGTTGCTGGCGCTGCTAGCGGAGATCCACGAAGAGTGGCAGGGACGTCGTTATCTGGATATGGCTGACTTCCATGAGTGGGTTATAGAACAAAGCACATTCACGGAAGAGTCGGTCGTGTCGATCGGCTGAACTTACCACCAATCAGGCGAGATGGACTTTACAGCAACTTTTGGACTTGATCTTATTTTTTCATTTTTATATTGACTATTCTTTTTAATTTGAATACAACTAAGACCTAAACTTAATTAACAATTTCCGACAATAGCAAACCCGTAGTAATGCGGGGACGCAAAACCATGGATCCTTTTTCGAAGGACTGCCAGGTTACCGAAGAAATAAACCAGTTTTTATAAATGGTCCATCTTCGATTTGAAGATGGACTTTTTTCGTTTTCAGGTTCGCCAGCTACCTGACACCAGGCAGAAAGTTCAACCATAAGAAAAAGACATCTTTAGCCGCGGCAGGCAAAATCGTCATGCCCGCCCGAGCGACAGGACCGGAATCTTATCAAGGGAGGTTTGGCATGGCAGGCAAAATTCGGCAGATGATCGATCTTATTATCAACCAAAGAGCCAAGGACAACCCCATGCTTGAGCGGGTCATTAAAACCAAGATGATGCTCAAAGGGGTCAATCCAAAAAAGTACACCCTGGAATCCCCGGATGATTCCGCGGTCATCCTGAAGCTCGAGCGCATGATGAGCATGTTCAAATAACCTATTCGACCAATCATTAAGGAGACCTCCATGCACATCAACACCGCTTTTTCCACCCAGGACTCTGCCGAAGCCAGCGTTAAAGAACTCGCCGACGGATTGGCCGCCTTTGCCCCGAAGCTGGTGCTGTTCTTCGCTTCCACCAAATACGCTCCCGACAATATATGCCGGCTTATGCAGGATACTTTTCCGCAGAGCGAGGTTTTCGGCTGCTCCACGGCCGGCGAAATTGCCAGCGGTCAGATGCTCGACAACTCCATCGTGGCTATGGCCTTTTCAGCTCAGGCCATTAAGGACCTGGATATCCAAGTCGTGGAAAACCTTCATGACGAGCAATCCCTGGTCGCTGCTTTCAGCGCCTTTGAGAACCATTTCAAAAACCCCATGGCTGAAATTGACCCCGCTGAGCATGTGGGAATTATCCTCATCGACGGACTTTCCGGCGCCGAAGAAGCCTTTATCGAAAACGTAGGCGATCTGACCAATGTCACCTTCATCGGAGGCTCAGCAGGAGATGACCTGAAGTTTGCCGCGACCCATGTCTACGCCAACGGTAAAAGCTACCAGAATGCCGCGATCCTCGCGATGCTCAAGCCTGGGGTGGATTTTACTTTCATCAAAACCCAAAGTTTTCGTGATCTGGGTAAACCCCTCGAGGTTACCAAGGCTGACGAAAGCTGCCGAGAAGTCATCGAGTTCAACGGTCAACCCGCCGCCATCAGCTATGCCGCTGCCATCGGTACATCGGTCGACAAAGCGCCCGCGTACTTCATCAAAAACCCGGTTGGGCTGGTCATTGATGGCGAGCCTTATGTTCGCAGTCCGCAACAGATCAAGGATTCCAGTCTTTTGTTTTATTGCGGCGTCATGGAAGGCATGGAGCTCTCCCTGCTGGAGTCCACCGATATGCTCAAAGACACCAGGCTGGCCATCGACCAGGCAGCGGAGGAATTGGGCGGCGTTTCCGGCATTGTCAACTTCAACTGCATCCTGAGAACCCTGGAGTTGAAAGAAAAGAGCCTGACCCAGGACTACGGCAACCTGTTTGGGGCAATCCCGACCATCGGGTTCAGTACCTATGGTGAACAGTTCCTGGGACACATCAACCAAACCGCCACCATGCTGGTTTTCAAGTAAAGCTAGCCGGCTAATCGCAACCAGACCAACCGATTCAATAGTAGAACACCGGCGCGATGACCCCAATGCATGGGCCTTGGTTTTCGGTCGTCACCGGCATAAACGGCAAAAAGCGATGAGTTAGAAATTGCCGCTTGCCTCACGCGAAGGTCTTGCCATGACTCAGCAATCAGTACCTACCTTGATTCACGAGCAGCCCGACAACAGCCTGAAAGGGAACCTGTCCCTGACCAACGTCACCAACCTTTTGCAATTTCTTGTCATGAGTTCCAAAAAGGGGCTGATAGAGCTGGTCCGCTATCCTGGCAACGAAGAGGGCAGGATCTATTTTGTCGGTGAAGAACTGGTTTCCGCTCAGTCCGGCGGGCTGACAGGAATTGCAGGATTAGCAGACCTGCTCAGCTGGGAACAGGGCACATTCCATTTTTTGCCCGACATCGCGTGCATCGATAAAACCATCGACCTTAACGTGCAGCATGCAATTCTTGAGGCGGTCACACTGCTTGACCATCAAGCAAATGAAAAGGCCATGAGCCAAAATAGCGAAGTAGAAGAAAGGGGTTTTTCAATGGAACCAACAGAACGAGATTCAAGTGAAGTCATGAACAGCTTATTGGAAGTCCCCGGCGTAGATGCCGTGGTTGTTGTTGGTCGAGACGGTTTTGTTATCGAATCAGCGGGCAGCAGCTCCAGAGTCAACATCGAGGAACTTGGAGCCTCTCTCGCTCACTCTATCAACGGCATAGAAGAGATGGGCGGCGAATTGAACGTCAATAATTTCCAGGATATGTTCATCGAATATGGCCGCGCGGTCATTATGTGCCGCCCGGTTGGCGACGCAGTGGCGGCCATTATCACGCCAGATGCGTCCAAGCTTGGAGTGATTCGCCACAAAACGAAAAAACTCTTCGTCGAACTCGGCCAATCATTCTAGGAGGTCTTTGCAATGGCGTTGAAATTAGAATTTACCATGGACAATGAAACACATCGTCACGCCTTGAACGGACATGGGGTGGTTATGCACTCGCACCACTACCTGGCGCTGATAACCAAACTAGTCGAAGACTTTAGCGACATCGGGGGCCCGCAAATTCTCTGCGAGGTGGTTGAAGAGAGCATGCGAACTATCCTCGACGATTATTTTCTGGTGAATTCCCTGTCTTCAGCCGAAGATCGCTGCCGCGCCGGCGAGGAATATTTTTCCACCTTCGGCCTCGGAAAAATGCACATCGCCGGCAACGAAAACGGTGGCGAAGTCCAGCTTACCAGCAGCCACATTGATGAAGGCTGGGCCATGAAGTGGGGCGCTCACAGCAAACCGGTCAATCATCTCACCCGCGGTTTTATTTCCGCCATTTTTTCAGCGGCGTTCAATAAACCGCCGAAAAGCTATGACATCAACGAGACGGCAAGCATTGTAACCGGCCAACCAGAAAGCAAATTTATTGTAACGGCTCTGTAATAAGGGAGGACATATTTCATGACCGTGATGCGTGATACCGTCGTAAAG